>CAUWFN010000020.1:0-32874 GCA_963558075.1 uncultured Clostridia bacterium
ATATGAATTGGACTAAGGAAGAACGAGATATGGCAATAAAACTTATAGAAAATGAAGATCTTGATTAGAATCAAGCAGAAAGGAATATATTATGGCAATCGACTTTTCTAAAATTAATCTTGAAATTATTGATATAAACACAAATGCAAATCCAGATATTTACATAAATCAGAATGGTATCACTTTTAGCAAACGTGTTTTAGAGGAACTAAATTATCCACAAAATGTGCAGTATAGCATTGACCCATCACAAAATATATTTGCAGTTCGTATATGCAAAAGTAATGAAGCAAAGGCTGCTACATTCTCAAAGCCACGTGGTGAACAGACAACTACTCTTAGTTGCAATAATAAAAATTTGAAAGAAATAGTTTGCAGGTTAATCCCAAACTACAAAGAAACATTACGTTATAAAGTTACCGGTGAATATGACCCAGAGAATCGTGTAATGTACTTTGATATGGGCAGTGCAGAAGAATCACAATTCAGATCCAAAAAGGAGTAATTCTCAAATACTAGTGATATCATCCATAATAGGATAATAAAAATGACCACACCTGAGCAACCTAATACTCTAGTGTGGTCATTCTGTTTTTAAAAGTTCCGCTTGAGGGCTTCATTAACTGTGATTTTTGTTAATCCCTTAGTGAAGGCTTCATTTTCGGGCGTTTTTTTGTTTTTTTGAACTATGTTTCTATTTTTGTGCACTGTATCTTGTATACAAAATATACAAGCAATAAAAAATATTTAGAAAATTGAAAAATATGTATTGCAATTCGCTTTCATGTGATATATAATTCACAAATATAAAAAGGAATAAGGCGACACCAAAACAAAACCTATTCAAAACCTAATTTATTTGACATTTATTATCATTTCTAGTTTTACAGGATTGGAGGAGACTCATGGATAAGATTACTGAGTTTATAACAATGATTAACGGTCATGTCTGGGGATGGGGCATGATAGCACTACTGTTCGGTACACATGTTTTCATGACAATCAGAACAGGATTTATCCAGAGACATACTATCGGAAAGGGTATCAGATTATCAGTATCTAAGGACCCTGATGCAGATGGTGAAGTTTCCCAGTTTGGAGCTCTGGCAACAGCCCTTGCAGCTACAATCGGAACAGGAAACATTATCGGTGTTGGTACAGCTATAGCGCTTGGAGGACCGGGAGCAGTATTCTGGTGCTGGCTGACAGGTGTATTCGGAATCGCTACTAAGTATTCAGAATCGCTTATAGCTGTAAAGTACAGAGTTAAAACAAAAGATGGTCGTATGCAGGGTGGTGCGATGTACGCACTCGAAAGAGGACTGCATATGAAATGGCTGGGCATCATATTCGCTATATTTGCAGCATGTGCATCATTTGGTATCGGATGCGCAACTCAGGTAAATGCGATTGCTACAGTTGCAAAAGAAAACTTTAATATTCCTAATGGTGTTGTTGGTGTTGTTGTCGCTATCCTAACCGCAATCGTTATATTTGGAGGAATCAGATCAATAGCTAACGTTTGTGAAAAACTGGTTCCATTTATGGCACTATTCTATGTTATCGGATGTGTAATCATTCTATTTATCAACTATGATTACATCATTCCAGCACTTAAAGCTATCGTAACACTTGCATTTGCTAAGGGCGCTGTAGCAGGCGGTCTAGTAGGCGGAGGACTTAAGTATGCTATCCAGTACGGAGTTGCAAGAGGCTTATTCTCAAACGAATCAGGTCTTGGTTCTGCACCTATCGCAGCAGCCGCTGCACAGACAAGAAACCCTGTTAAGCAGGCACTTGTATCATCAACAGGAACATTCTGGGATACAGTTATCGTTTGCGCACTAACAGGTATCGTACTTGTTTCAACAATCATGAAGAACCCTGAAATCAATGCAACAGAAATCGAAAACGGTGGAGTTCTAACTTCTCTAGCATTCGGACAGATTCCAGTTGTTGGACCTCTCATTCTGACACTAGGTATCGTAGCATTTGCTTACTCAACAATTCTAGGCTGGGCATACTACGGCGAAAGATGCGTAGAATACGTTGCAGGCAAGAAGGCTCTAATACCTTACAGAATCATTTATATCGCAGTTGCAGTTATCGCACCTGTAGTTGCACTTGATACAGTTTGGATGGTATCAGATACACTTAACGCTCTGATGGCAATTCCTAACCTTGTAGCAGTACTGCTTCTATCAAACGTAATAGTAAAAGAAACCAAGAAATATATAAACAATATCGATGCAGTAGACGAGACTCCTGTACCTGTAATCGATGATTAGGATAATATGTTTTGGTGAAATACCCTGCATTTCGCAGGGTATTTCTTTTTTTTCTGATTGACAAATGGTAAAAGCAGTGATATAAATTAAGTAAAATGTGATATCAAAATGATATCATTACTGCGACACCTAGTATCGGTCTTTCGGGTAATTTGAGTTACTGACTGATTTTGGGAGATATATTGATTTATATACGGAGGTTTTAGAGATGAAAGAGAAAAATGTTAGTCAAACATGCGGAATGCAGGATGTTGAGGAGAAAGTGATTAAACCTGCACCTGGTATGCTGATGCTTGTTATTAATATTATTTTGATTCCTGTATGTCTTATGATTGGACCGATTTTTGGAGGATTTATGGGGTCAGCTGGATTTGGAATTGGAACAGCCTTTTCTAGTATTTTGTTTGTAGTTCTTATGATTATGCTTGGTGGATATAGGGTTGTTAAGCCAAACGAGGCTCTAGTTCTGACGCTTTTTGGTAAGTATTATGGAAGCATCGTTTCGCCGGGATTTTATTTTGTTAATCCTTTCGCTCAGTACAATAATCCTGCAAGAGTATCTGCTCCTGCGGCAAAGCTTACAGCTAAGTCTGGGGATGGCTGTGTGAGCACAAGAAAATGTGTATCGCTCAAAAGTATGACATGGGAAAACGGAACGCAGAAGGTTAACGATGTTATGGGAAATCCCGTGATAATCGGAGCAGTTGTAATATGGAAGGTTGAGAATGCAACAAAGGCTGTATTCAATGTTGAGGATTATACACAGTTTCTGTCAACCCAGACTGATTCAACTATAAGAAATATTGCAAGACTTTATCCTTATGACATTATGAATGAGGACGAGGAATCAAACGAGAAGACTCTGAGAGGAAGTTCTCAGGAAATCGCAGACAGAATGAAAGAAGCATTATCAAAGAAGGTAAGCTTTGCTGGTCTTGTAATAGAAGAAGTGAGAATAACTCATCTGTCATATGCAGAAGAAATAGCAGCAGCTATGCTTCAGAGGCAGCAGGCAGAGGCAATTATTGCCGCAAGAGCAAAGATTGTGGAGGGCGCGGTAAGTATGGTTCAGATGGCAATAGAGAAGCTTAGCGAGGATGATATTGTAATTCTTGATGAGGAAAGAAAGGCTGCAATGGTTTCTAACCTTATGGTTGTGCTTTGCTCAGGTAAGGATGCTCAGCCTGTAATCAATAACGGAAGCATATATTAATTTTCGGGAAGGTGTATTTGATGGATGAACGGGAATTAGAGGAAAAGGAAAAAAGACTAAACGAACGCCTTGAGAAAATCAAAGCTCTTGAGGCGGAGGTTAAGGCAAAGGAAAAAGAGATAAAAGCAAAAGAAAAGGCGAAGAAACAGCTTATTCTTCGCCTTCCTCAGGGACTCTGGGAGGAAATTGCTGCTTGGGCGGAAGATGATTTTCGCTCTATTAATGGTCAGATAGAGTTTCTTCTGACTGAATGCGTAAGACGGAGGAGAAAAAAATAGATGTTAAAAATCAGTAATCTTACAAAAATATACGGAGATAAAAGGGCTGTTGACAGTCTGAATCTTCACATACAGAGAGGTGAAATATACGGATTTATAGGTCATAACGGTGCAGGAAAAACAACGACTATCAAGTGTGCCTGTGGGATTTTAAATTTTGAAGAGGGCGAAATATATATTGCAGGGAAATCTCTAAAAGAAAATCCTATAGAATGTAAGAGAAAGCTTGCATATATACCTGATAACCCTGATCTTTATGAATTTTTGAGTGGTGAAGGATACCTTAATTTTATAGCTGATGTTTACGGGATATCGAAGGAAGATAGGGAACGGGATATAAAAAAATATGCTCAGATGTTTGAAATCTACGATAATCTAGGCGATTCCGTAAGCTCATATTCTCACGGAATGAAACAAAAGTTAGCACTTATTTCAGCGTTTATACATAGACCTGAGCTGATTATAATGGATGAGCCTTTTGTCGGTCTTGATCCAAAGGCATCACATCTTCTGAAATCTCTTATGAGGGAGCACTGTAACGCTGGTGGATCTATATTTTTCTCGACACATGTTTTGGAGGTTGCTGAAAAGCTATGTGATAAGATTGCAATTATCAAAAATGGTAAGCTTGCGGCTTCAGGAACTATGGAAGAGGTAAAGGGCTCTGCTACACTTGAAAATGTATTCCTAGATCTGGAGGGCTAACATGTTTAAAATTTTACTTAAACTTAGATTGAAACAGTTTGCAAAAGGGGCTGTTTCGTCCGGAAAAAAGGACCATGCATCTTTGTCAGGGGGAAAAATAATACTTTTTTCGCTACTTATGATATATATTGTCGGAGTTTTTTCGGTTTTGTTTTATATGCTTTCCAAAGAGCTTTCGCAGGCTTTTATTCCAGCTGGACTTGAGTGGCTTTTGATTGCTATGATTGGGTTTATGGTTTTCATGCTTTGTTTTTTTGGAAGTGTGTTTATCGTGCAAAATCAGCTCTTTGAAGCAAAGGATAATGAAATTTTGTTTTCAATGCCCATAAGCCCTATGACGGTTTTAGGCTCGAGGCTTGTGACTGTGGTTATTTTTAACTACATATATGAAGCTATCGTGTTTATTCCAAGTGCTGTAGGCTACTTTAAAGTTGTCGAATTTAATATAGTCAAAGTTTTGATTATGCTCATAGAGTTTATTTTCCTTCCACTTCTTGCAGTTTTGCTATCGACGGTATTTGCATGGTTTGCATCTTATGTGGCATCCAAGAGCAGGTGGCAGAGCATGATTTCTACTGTGATAAAAATAGTTCTTCTTACTCTGTATATGATTGTAATGATGCAGCTTCAGAAGCATTTACTGACTGTTATCTCAAGAGGCGATGAAATAGCAGAAGCATTCAAAGAATATCTAGTGCCGTTTTACTATATGGGTGATGCAGTAGCAGAGAAAAATATTTTGAGTCTAGTGATATTTGCTCTTATATGTATAATACCTACGATTTTTGCAGTTTACTTTATTTCGAAAAATTATATCAAGATTGCAACATCAAAGAGGGGCAGATCAAAGGGTATCTACAGGCAGAAGGAAATGAAGGCCGGCTCTATAAAATCAGCTCTTCTAAAAAAGGAATTTAGGCATTATATTTCTAGCTCTATGGTTATGCTAAATTCAGGACTTGGGCAGGTGCTTCTTCTGGTATTTTCCATATATGCATTTGTTAAACGAGATGAACTTTCGATAATTGGCATGGTGCTTGGACCTGAATTTACAGGGGCTGCAATTTGTGGGGTGTTTATAGTTTGCCTAAGCACTGTAATTATTACATCATCATCAATTTCCCTTGAGGCTAACACTCTTTGGCTTCTCAAGTCGCTTCCTGTATCTGCTATGGATATTTTCGGAGCAAAGATTAAGCTTCACGTTTTGACGAGCCTTCCTTTTATAATAATTTCGGCAGGCTTTGTCTATGCCGCATTCGACTTTACAATTGTAGGAGCGGCCATGATTGTTATGATTTCCTTTGTATATACAGTATTTACTGCAATCATAGGGCTTCTTTTGAACCTAAAGTATCCGAAGTTTGACTGGATAAGTGAGGCAGCTGCTGTAAAACAGGGGCTTAGCCCATTTCTTGCACTTCTTTGTGCTATGGCAAGTGCTATTGTTCCTGCTGCTATGATATACTTTTTTAGAGAAAGTGTAATGATGCACATGGACATTGCGCTTTTGATTGTATTTGTGTTTTATACACTACTTGATATGGGCTTTTACGTATTTCTTGATAAGTACGGAACAAAAATCTTAAGAATTCTTAATTATTAAATCGTTGAAATATGATATATAATAAAGAAGTAAAAGGGGATTTATTATATAGTCATGTAATCTTTTTGGAGGTAGAAAATGAGTGCTTTTGATGTAAACAATATCAGAAAGATTGAGGCTGCTTTTTTCAGCCCCACTGGGAATGTCAAGAAAATAGTATGGAATGTTGCAGAAACAATGGGGAAAACTCTTGGTGTTCCGGTTGATTACTTTGACTTCACAGCAAAGACAATCCGCGAGAAGAAGAAGGTTTGCGGATGTGATACTTTGCTCATCATAGGGCTTCCTGTTTATGCAGGACGTGTCCCAAACAAAATACTTCCTTTCATTCAGGAAAACCTGAAAGGAGAAGATGCCCTTGCGTTTCCAATCGTAAGCTTTGGCAACAGAAGCTTTGATGATGCGTTAATGGAGCTATCTTTGGAGCTTGAGAACAATGGATTTAGAAATATTGCAGCTATGGCAATAGTTTCTGAGCATGCTTTTGCAAAGGATCTTGCGGCAGGTTCTCCTACTAAATCAGAAATCAGAGAAATAGTTGAATTTACAAAGTCTGTGGCAGAAGACCTTGAGAATATAGCTAAGAAGCTTTCTTTAGGAGAAACACTAGAGGTTGACGGAAACAACCCAGTAGGACCTTACTATACACCTCTTGGCATCGACGGCCAGCCGGCAAAATTCTTGAAGGCTAAGCCAAAGACTGATCCGGAAAAATGTATTGACTGTGGAGCATGTGCAAGAAGCTGTCCTATGCAGTCGATAAATTATGATAATGTTTTTGAAGTTCCTGGAATATGCATCAAATGCCAGGCTTGTGTGGATATTTGTCCTACGGATGCGAAATACTTTGATGATGAGGCTTTTCTCTCGCACAAAGAAATGCTAGAGAAGACTTATTCAGAGAAGAAAACAAGCAAATTTTACAGATTTTAATTTTAATATGTATGATAGAAAAACTGCTGAGATATTTCACTCAGCAGTTTTTTCGTAGTGCGCTATTTAGTTTATAAGGAGTTATCTGACATAAGTCAGCGTGTATTTCTTTGATTAGATTTCGCCTGTGATGATTGAGCAGATATCTTTTCCAAATTCAACAGGGTTGTCGATTGTCATTCCAGAAATTAGAACTGCCTGGTTGTAAAGGAGGCTTGCATATACGGAAACCTTTGCTTTTCCTTCGTCGCCTTTTGCAAATTCGTCTTTAAGCACTGCAAGGATTTTATGTTCAGGGTTGATTTCTAGAATTCTTTCTGCTTTGACCTGCTGATCCATAGGCATTGCATTGAATACCTTTTCCATTTCTAGGGAGATTCCGCCCTTTGTTGTTAGGCATACAGCAGAAGATTTTAGTCTTGGAGAAAGCTTAACTTCTGTAACCTGACCGTCTAGCTTGTCTTTGATGAAATCAAGAAGCTCTCTGTTTTCATCTTCAAGATTTTTTATTTCGTTCTTTTCTTCTTCTGATTCATCCTGTGCAATATCTTCTGCAGAAACTGATTTGAATTCTTTTTCTTTATAGCTCTGAGCCATCTGAAGAACGAATTCATCGATTTCGTCTGTTAGATATAGAATTTCGTATCCCTTTGATTTAATATATTCTGTCTGTGGAAGAAGGTCGATTTTGTCTGTTGATTCGCCGCATGCATAGTAGATGTATTTCTGGTCTTCCTTCATTCTTTCTACGTATTCAGCTAATGTTACAAGCTTCTTTTCTGTTGAGGAGTAGAACAGAACTAAGTCCTGAAGTACTTCTTTGTGCATTCCGAAGTCGTCGTACATGCCGTATTTAAGCTGTTTACCAAAGTTAGCAAAGAATTTTTCATAACCTTCTCTATCTTTTTTGAGGAAGTCCTCTAGTTCGCGTTTGATTTTCTTTTCTAGATTCTTTGCGATGAATTTTAGCTGTCTATCATGCTGTAGTGTTTCTCTTGAGATGTTCAGTGAAAGATCCTGAGAATCTACAAGTCCTGTTACGAAGTTGAAGTAGTCAGGAAGAAGTTCTGAGCATTTTTCCATAATCATTACTCCGGATGAGTAAAGCTGAAGGCCTTTTTCGAAGTCTTTTGTGTAATAGTCAAATGGTGCATGACCTGGAACAAAAAGAAGGGCAGTGTAGCTTGAAACGCCTTCTACAGATGTTCTGATAATTTTAGCAGGTTCCTGATAGTCACCAAACTTACTCATATAGTACTGATTGTATTCTTCGTCTTTTACTTCGCTCTTTGGACGTTTCCAGATAGGTTCCATTGAGTTTAGTGTATCGTATTCTCTGTATGTTTCCATTTCAGGAGCTTTTCCTTCTTCGGGTTCGCTACCTTCAACAGGTCTTTTCTTTTCTACCATCATCTTGATAGGGTATCTGATGTAGTCAGAGTATTTTTTGATGAGGTTTCTGATTGTGTATTCATCTAGGAAGTGTGAGTAGTTTTCGCCTTCTACATCTTCTTTTAGGTGAAGAACGATTTCTGTTCCGTTAGATTCTTTTACAGCAGGTTCAACTGTGTATCCATCAGCACCTGTTGATGTCCATACAAATGCTTCGTCTGAGCCATATGCTTTAGATGTTACTGTTACAAGATCAGCAACCATGAATGCTGAGTAGAAGCCGACACCAAACTGACCGATAATATCTACTGCACGTCTATTCTGAGCTTCTTGAGAATCATCTCCCTCTTCTGCTTTATTTTCCTGTTTGAAAGCAAGGCTTCCGCTCTTTGCAATTGTACCGAGGTTTGCCTCGAGTTCTTCGCTTGTCATACCGATACCATTATCTGTAATTGTAAGTGTGCGCATATCCTTGTCTGGTTTGATTTCGATGTAGAAATCCTTTTTCTGGATACCGCTATCTCCTGACTGAAGGCTCTGGTAGTAGAGCTTGTCTAGAGCATCGCTGGCATTGCTGATGAGCTCTCTAAGGAAAATTTCCTTGTGTGTGTAAATAGAATTAATCATAAGATCCAAAAGTTTCTTGGATTCTGCCTTGAATTGTTTTTTAGCCATGTTAGTTAACCTCCATCCAATATATATATATTTTATTCCTTTGCTACAAACTAGCACTCATTAATTAAGAGTGCTAACAATATAATAATACTGTAACACTTTGCATAGGTTTTGTAAACCCCATAAAATATGGATTAATTAATATTCCTTTACTTTTATTGGATAGAAAAATATGGTAGGATAATACTAAAGAAGAACGTCACGGGGACGGCTTTGATAATTTGATAACAGCAGAATTTGGGAGAAAGGGGCAGAAAATGAATATCTTAACTAAGACAACAGATTTGGCAATGTACATGACAGCAGGATATATAGACGAAGGTGATCTGGTTATTGATGCTACATGCGGAAATGGAAACGATACAGTACTTCTTTCTAATGCAGTAGGACCAGAAGGGGCGGTTATCGCCTTTGATATTCAGGAAAAGGCTGTGGATGCAACACGTAAGCTGCTAAAAGAAGAAAGAATAGAAAATACAGTTGTTGTAAACGATTCATTTACTAATATGGAAGAATACGTGGAAACTGATGATGAGGATGAATGTCCTCAGGCTGTGATTTTCAACCTAGGATATCTGCCTGGCGGCGACAAGGATATCACAACAAAGACAGAAGACACACTTGATGGAATTTCAGTTGCTCTTGAGCTTATTAGAACGGGTGGTGTTGTAACGTGCACACTTTACTCCGGTCACGAGGAAGGAGCAAAGGAGAAGGAAGCTGTTTTGGCTATGGCAAAGGCACTTCCGCAGGATAAATATCATGTGGTATATATGAACATGTATAATCAGCCTAACGATCCTCCAGAAATTCTTATGATCACAAAGAAAAAATAATAGAGAAGGGAGCTTGCAGCGCATGTATAGCGGCTGCAGAGACTTGTAAATGAATTTTTTAGAAGAAAAAATTGCAAAAGAAGGCAAAGTTTTGGAAGGAAACGTTTTAAAAGTGGACGGATTTCTGAATCACCAGATTGATATAGATTTGCTGAACCAGATGGGAAAAGTTTGGAAAGAGAAATTCAGCGATGCTAATATCAACAAAATACTTACGATTGAATCATCGGGAATTGGTATCGCATGTATTGCGGCTCAGTATTTTGATGTTCCTGTAGTATTTGCAAAAAAGTCAAAGAGTATAAATATAGAAGGCGATGTTTACATGGCAGAGGTAGAGTCATTTACTCACAAGACTGTAAACAAGGTAATCGTATCAAAGAAGTTTATCGGTCCTTCTGATCATGTCCTAATTATCGATGATTTTCTTGCTAACGGATGCGCTCTGAGAGGTCTAATCAGCATAGTTGAAGAGGCGGGCGGAACTGTTGAAGGTATTGGAATTGCAATCGAAAAGGGATTTCAGAAAGGTGGAAGCGATATCCGAGAAATGGGTTATAGACTTGAGTCTCTTGCAATCGTCGACAGCATGGATATAGAAAATAAAAAATGCATTTTTAGAGAGCAGAAATAGAGTAAAAAATAGAAAATATTTTATAAAAAATTGATGGAGTCCGCGAAAATGGACTCCATTTTTTGTATGCTTAAGCTACAAAAAGAAAGAAATATAGTTGATTGAAAAAGTTAACGTAGCAAAATCAATGTGAATTTAAAAAATGCTACATTAACGTTTGCACAAGGAGGATTTGATATGGAAAATATTAGGAAAATGGAAGCTATTAAGGAAGATATATATGTAACTATTGCAGGAATGAACTTTCGTTATGGAACTGATATGATTGAAAAAAATATGGAAAAGAAAGAAATAAGAATTAAACTTGTAAAAGAACATGACAACAAGTTTGATAATGAAGCAATAAAGGCAGAGCTTAAGCCATTTGGAACTATAGGCTATGTTGCAAATTCGGTACATACTGTTATAGGTGAATGTTATAGCGCAGGACGCCTTTATGACAAGATTGGAGAAAGTGTGGAGGCAGTAGCTGAATACGTTACAGAAAAAGGTGTAATCTGCAGAGTTGACCTGTAAAACTCTAGAGTTTATCGTAAATCTCAAAGGTTAGGTTTAGACATGCGGATGCTACGTAGAGAAAATAAGAAAACGCTCTAAACTAAATGGGAATTTCCCATATTGTCTAGGGCGTTTTTGCTTTTTTGATAATAAATTTTGCTGAATTATAAGTATGACAAGATTATGTCTACATGTACTATATTCTGACCTCATCTGATATAGGAAGACATCTAAAGAGGGTGTCAAATAATTTGACGCCGTAAATTAGAACATCATCATCAAAGTTATATGTGTCTGCATGAAGGGGTATTCCAGATCCTGTTCCTAGGAAGAAGAATACTCCGGGAATTTCCTGTTCAAAGAATGAAAAATCTTCTGCAATCATTACAGGACGTCTTAGCTCTACATAGTTGAGTTCTCTTGCAAGGTCTCCTTTTACAAGTTGGTAGAGATCGTCATTATTGATAACGGCAGGGTGACTTTTGCTTACATCTATATCAACTTTAACACCAAAGGCTTCTGTAATTTCGTGACCGAGCATATTCATGGCCATAACCATATGGTCCCATGTCGAGTCATAGAAGGTTCTCATAGTTCCGCAAAGTCTAGTGTATGGGGAAATTGCATTTCTTACGCTTCCGCTTTCCATCATGCCGAATTTTAACACAGAGCGCTCACGAATATGATGCTCCTTGTAAGCATAGATGTCACTGATAAACTGGCAGGCTGCCGCAAGGGCGTCATGACCCTTGTGGGGCTCACCGCAGTGGGCGCTGAGACCTTCGAATGTAACGTCAACCTCTGTAGATTTTGCCATCATAGGACCTGGCTTTGATGCGATTTCGCCTTTTGCCATCATAGGCCATAGATGCATACCAAAAATAGCTTTTACATTGTATTTATCAAATATATGCGTTCCGCATACTCTAAGTGCTCCGTCTATAGTTTCCTCTGCAGGCTGAAATAGCAGAAGGGCATTGTAGTTTGAGGCTCTGTTTAATTCCTTGTATGAGTCAAGGATATGAGCAAAGCCGAGCATGGAAGCCATGTGCCCGTCATGTCCACAGGCATGCATGCAGCCCTCATTCTTTGATTTGAATTCAAGATCTGTTGCTTCTTCTATAGGAAGCGCGTCCATATCAGCACGGAATACTATTGTTTCGCTGCATCCGAAATCGAAAAAAGCTAAAACACCTGTCTTGACAATTTCGCTAATTTCGCAGTCGAGAGGCTCAAGAACACTCTTGACATAGGCGCTTGTCTGATAAACGTAAAAGCCTAGCTCAGGTATCTGATGAAGGTCGCGGCGGTATTTTATAATGTCTCGGTTAAGTGTTTCGAAGCTAATCATTTTTTACACTTCCTTTCGCATTTTTTTCTCTATATACCCGGAATATACCCGAAAATTCAGAGTTTACTAATTCTATTTTAAAGTAGACAAAATAAATAGTCAATTATTCTTTGCAGATGAATTATTTTGCTTGAAATTGACCGACAATATGTTAAAATGGTAATATGAAAAAAATTGTGTTAAAAAACAAAAAAGTAATAATAAGTATTGTGTCTTTTGTACTAATAACATTAATTATTGTTTCCACTGTTGTCTATAGAAACCTTGGAAAGTATGATGGCCTTGGGGAGGCGAAAGCTTTTGATCCTTGTGCTTACGACATGTCTAAACTGTATCAGGACGAGAACAATTTCCGAAGATATAAATCATTTGGAAAGAAAGGGATTCCTGGAATAGATGTTTCTGCTTATCAGGGCGAAATAAACTGGGAGGAGGTTTCTGAATCAGGTGCCGAGTTTGTAATCATCAGGCTTGGTCTTCGCTCATACATAGACGAAAAAATCTATTTGGACGACAGATTTAAGGAAAATCTCAGAGGCGCTAAGGAGGCGGGCCTTGCAATAGGTGTTTATTTTTATTCTCAGGCAGTTACGCCGGAGGAGGCTATAGAAGAGGCGAGGTTTGTCATACGTCATATAAGGGGAAAGGGCGTGAACCTTCCTGTGGCCTTTGATATGGAACCGGCTGCAAGCGATGACAGAATAAGCACGCTTACAGTAAAACAGAAGACTGAGATTGCTGACGCTTTCTGTCAGGTAATCAGAAGAAACGGATATAAGCCTGTTATATACGGAAATATTCACTGGCTTACGACTAATATAGACTTGTCATATCTGACAAAGTATGACCTGTGGCTTGCTCACTACGAGAAGACTACGGGATTCCCTTTTGCGTTTAAGATGTGGCAGTACACTGATAGCGGCAGTGTGCCGGGCATTTCCGGAAATGTCGATCTGAATATTTATTTCAAATAGGATTACATAAGATTAGAAAGGATATAGATTATGAAAATAGCAGACTTATTTAAAGAAGATAAAACAGTTTTTTCCTTTGAGGTATTTCCTCCAAAGAGAAACAATCCGATAGAAACAATATATAATACTCTCGATGAGCTGAAGGAGCTTCACCCTGATTTTATAAGTGTAACTTATGGTGCAAGCGGAAGCCTTGCGGATAACAGAACGTGCGAAATTGCATCGGCAATCAAAAATAAATACGGGATTAATTCAGCAGCTCATCTTACATGTGTTAATTCAACAAAAGAAGAAGTATCAGAGGTTCTGAAGCAGCTGAAGAGCCACGGTGTAGAAAATATTCTAGCTCTCAGAGGTGATATTGTGCCTGACGTTCCAACAAAGGATGACTTTGCCCATGCGAGTGATCTGATTACATATATTAAACAGTCTGAGTACAGCTTTGGTATTTCCGGAGCATGCTACCCAGAAGGTCATCTCGACAGCAAAAATCAGGTGGAGGACATAGTGAACTTAAAGAAAAAGGTAGATGCAGGTGCCGAGCATCTAATCTCTCAGCTTTTCTTTGATAATAATGTTTTCTATGATTTTCTGGAAAAGGCAAGAATTGCCGGAATCAATGTTCCAATAGAAGCAGGGATTATGCCTGTTGTAAACAAAAAGCAGATTGAAAGAATGGTGTCGCTGTGTGGCGCAAGCCTTCCTGCAAAATTCACAAAGACTATGTCTAGATACGAAAATAGACCAGAGGCTATGAGAGATGCGGGTATTGCATATGCTGTAGAGCAGATTGTTGACCTTGTTTCCCAGGGCGTTGATGGCATACATCTTTACACTATGAATAACCCTTACGTGGCAAAGAGAATTTCAGACAGCATTAGAACACTTTTATAGGAGGATTTTCGATTGAATAAACTTCAGAAACTTATAGATGAAAAAGAATTTATATTTTTAGACGGTGCCCTTGGGACAATGCTGCAGAGCAGAGGTTTTGATCTTGGGAAGGTGCCGGAGGTTATAAACATAACTAACCCGGAGGCGGTTACAGCGATTCACAGCGAGTATATAAATGCTGGATCTGATATCGTATACACATGCTCTTTTGGAGTCAATGATCATAAGATAAAGGAAACAGGATACACTGTTGAAGAACTTATCACAGCGGCCGTAAAAAACGCTCTCAAGGCGCGAGAAGGCACAGAGGCTTTGGTTGCTCTTGATATAGGACCATGCGGAATCATGCTTGAGCCAAATGGAAACCTGAAATTTGAGGATGCATACGAGATGTTTAGACGCCAGGTTACTGCAGGTGCTAGTGCTGGAGCTGATCTTATTGCAATCGAAACTATGACAGACCTTTACGAGATAAAGGCTGCTCTTCTTGCGGCAAAGGAAAATACAAATCTTCCTGTTATCTGTACTATGACATTTGAGGAAAATCAGAGAACTTTTACAGGAACTCAGCTTTCATCGATGGCGCTTACCCTAGAAGGTCTTGGAGCCGATGCTATCGGAATAAACTGTTCTCTAGGACCTGCGGAATTTGTTCCTTTGATAGAAGAATTATCAAAGTGGACGACGCTTCCGATTATAGCAAAGTCAAACGCTGGACTTCCTGATCCTGCAACGGGAGAATATATGATAAGCGCAGAAGAATTTGCAAAGACTGCTGCGGAGTTTATACCTTATGGGGTTAAATTTGTTGGCGGATGCTGTGGCACGAATCCGGACTTTATTAGAGCTCTTGTCAAAGCTTTTGATGGAAGAAAATATATTAGGCAAAATCCTAATATTCCTACATCCGTGTGTACTGCAGAAAATACAGTTGTAATAGACCAGCCTAGAATCATCGGCGAGAGAATCAACCCGACAGGAAAGAAAAAGCTAAAAGAGGCATATAAGAATGGTGACATGGATTATGTCCTAGGACAGGCAGTGGATCAGATAAATAGCGGCGCAGAGATTTTAGATGTTAATACGGGGCTTCCTGGAATTGATGAGGTTTCTCTAATGAGAGAAGTTGTAAAGGCCCTTCAGGGTGTTTGTGATGCTCCTCTTCAGATTGATTCAAACAAAGCGGAGGTTATCGAAGCCGGCCTTAGAGTTTACTGTGGCAAAGCTATAGTAAATTCCGTAACAGGCGAGGCTAAATCCATAGAAACAATTCTTCCGGTTGCAAAGAAATATGGCGCTGCAGTCGTAGGGCTTACGCTCGATGAGGATGGAATACCAAAGACCGTTGAAAAACGAATTGAAATTGCCGAAAGAATCATGAAAAAAGCTCTTGAAATCGGAATTCCGAAGAGAGATATATACATAGATTGCTTAACTTTGACTGTATCTGCAGAGCAAGAAAATGCGGCAAATACACTTAGAGCAATCAGATATATCAAAGAAAACCTTGGCCTTAAGACTGTTCTTGGAGTGTCAAATATTTCCTTTGGCCTTCCAAACAGACCACTGATTAATCATAACTTCCTTCAGATGGCTCTAGCCTATGGTCTTGATCTTCCGATTATGAATCCTGCAGCACCTGACATGGTAAGAGCTGTGGATGTGTATAAGCTTATTAGCAACATAGATAAAGGAGCAAAGAATTATATAGAAAAATACAGCGAAGAGCTTGAGTCTAAAACTGTATCAAAACCGGCAGAAAAGGCACATGTAGATGAAAGTCCTCTTGCTCATGCAATCAGAAATGGACTGAAAAAAGAGTGCAAGGAGCTTGTTTTGCAAGAACTCGAAAAAAGAGAGCCTCTTGATGTAATAAACGAAGTCCTTATTCCTATTTTAGACAAGGCAGGAGATGATTTTGAGAAGGGAAGAATATTCATACCTCAGCTGATTCTTTGTGCTACAACTGCTCAGGTGGCATTTGAAATAGTAAAAGAAAAGCTGGGAGCATCTTGCGATGAGACTGAAAACGCCGATAAAATAGTAATAGCTACTGTGAAGGGCGATATTCACGATATCGGAAAAAACATCGTTAAGGTTATTTTGGAAAATTACGGATATGACATTATAGATCTTGGTAAGGATGTAGAACCGGAAAGGGTCCTAGAAGTCGTTAAAAAGGAAAATGTAAAGCTTGTAGGGCTATCTGCTCTTATGACTACGACATTATCTAGCATGAAGGATACGATTGATCTTCTTAAAGGTTCATGCCCAGAATGTAGAGTCATGGTTGGGGGAGCAGTGCTTACAGCTGACTATGCAAAAGAGATGGGAGCTGATTTCTATGTAAAGGATGCAAAGGAGTCAGCAGACAGAGCAAAGGAATGCTTTGCATAAACTGAAAAATAAAGAAAAAGGTAAAAGTAAGAGCCCGGGCAATAAGCCCGGGCTTTTGATTTTGAAGTGTTAATTTCTTTAGGACTCTGCGACCTCGCTGTGAGGCTGGTTCATCATGAATGTGATAATTGTTCCTGTATATCTTTCTATTTTTTCCTGGTCCATTACAACATTCATAATGTTGCATTTTGGATTCTTATCGTAAACGCAGGCTGCTACAGTTGCCTGTACGCATTCTCTATATTCCATATCTTTTCCTGAATACTGGTCAAATGCTTCAGCTACAGACATTGCGAACTCTGATTCCATGTCGGATTTCCAGCCTTTGTGTCCGTAAGTACGTTCAAAGGCAACATTTGAAAGGCCGCATGTTGTTGCATAATCTTGGTCAAGCTCTGCGAGACTTGCGTTTTCTAGGCTGTTTCCTATAGCTTCCATGATATAGTTTGTTTCTGTAAGCTGGATTGAGCCGATGCTTCCGATAGATACAATTGAATCGTCAATCTCATTCTTGTAGTAGACACCGTCTACAAGAGCGTAAATTGTGCTTACGAATGAGTTAAGAGCATCTTTTGACATTACTCTTGCAGGAAGCTCCACCTGTTCATATGTAAATGAAGCATCAGGATAATCCTCAAGATATTTTTTGTTGAATTTTTCTATTGCTTTATCTATTCTTCCTTGGAATTTCTCTAGGCTGTTTTCGTCAATTACAACAGTCATTTCTGCTGACTGAGGAAGTGTGCTTGGGCTGTTTCCTCCGCTGATTGAAGCAAGTTCAAATATCAGAGCGTTAGTTTTGCATTTTGCAAGGAAGTCGCCGAAGTATTTGATAGGGTTAGGATAGCTGTTAACCTTGGAGTCAGGGATTCCACCTGGAAGTCCTCTCATAGTTATTTTGAATGCCATGTTTCCTTCAGGTGCCTGGTATCCTAGATTGCCTGTGAATTTGTATGTGCTTACAGCACCTGAGTTAACTGACCAAAGTTGTTTCTTTCCTCCTGAGAGAGTGAATACATTTGCATTGTCAGGGAAGTATTCTGTACTTATAGTTTCGAATGCTGTAAAGTTGCTGTCTGTATTTGGTGTGAAAATAACAGTTAGAGCTCCTGTTTCCTCGTTGTTCTTTATGAGATACAGGGCTGTTGACATTGGATCGATGCTGCTTATGAAATTATCTGCATCGTATGAGCAAACTACAACTGTAGGTTCTGCGTCTCTGTACATTTCTGTAGTTTCAACCTGCATGATTACATTTCCATTTTCGTCTGATTCAACATCAACGTTTTTGGATTTTGCCCAAGAAACGAGATAGTCCTGAATTGTTTTGTTGCTTGTAAGTGTTTCTGCTGAATCAAGAAGGTCGGTTCTGTAGGCTATTGTTTTTCGTTCGATTCTTTCATCAAGACTCTCTTCTTTTTCTTTTCCGCAAGATACTAGGAAAAATGCAGAAAGAGTCATAGATAAAATCAGAAGTACGGATATAAGCTTTTTCATATTATCTACTCCTTATCTATTCTTGTGTGAATTTCTGAATTTTTTAGAAATAAACTTTATTTTAGTACAAAAATACTTTATAATGATATCATATAGAAGAAATTAATTGTAGCTATTTTTATAAATTTCACAAAACCTTTAAAGAATAGGAGATACAAGCGATGGATAGTAGGAATCTGCTGATAAGAGAATCTGTATTCGAAGACTGCGTTTTCTTTGCAAAATGGGAGCAGTCGGATGCTGTTACAGAGTATTTTACAATGGATGAAGGACGTAATTATGAACAGGTTGTCACTGAGTTTGTTCGTGACAGACTAGACCCTAGCAAGAAACAGTTCACAATTGTACTCAGAGAATCAAACGAGCCAATAGGCAGAATATATCTTTCAAAGATTGATACACGCTGTGACTCTCTTGATGTAACAAGACTTTATATCGCAGACCCTGACAACAGAAATAAGGGATATGGAGAACAGGCACTTAGAGATATACTCGATTATGCATTTATCAATCTTCATATGGAGCGAGTTACAATCGATTACTTTGTTAAGAACAAAGCAGCGGCTTACCTATATGATAAAATCGGATTCAAGAACGAAGGAATCATGAGAAATGCCGCAAAGAAAAATGGAAAGTATTATGATCTTCAGCTAAAATCAATGCTAAGAGCAGAGTACTACGAAAATCATCATACAAACTAGCATGGTTTTGGGCTTTCTGACGGCTTCAAATTTAGCATCAGAGTTTTTAGCTCAAGCTTTACTAAATATATTTATATGACTTTCAGAGACGTTATCCCCCGCGTGTAGCGAGGGGATTTTTCTTTGATTATGGTTTCGCAGATGTCGAATTTAATGGAAAAAACTGACAAAACTTATTTCTTTTTTTTTAGTTTAGGCTTTGTTGACAATGGGAATATGTATGATATAATTGTAAAAGTTGACGTGGAGTAGACACAAGATATAGTATATGGAGGACTAGATGGGTACAATAAGAAACATTATCAAGAGAGACGGTAGAATCGTCGAATTTAATATAAACAAGATTGCTGACGCTATATTTAAGGCTGCATATGTTCTTGGCGGAACTGATAGAAGTATGGCTATGGATCTTGCAATTCAGACAGAAAATTACCTTGTAGACGTGTGCAAAAATGATACACCTACAGTTGAACAGATACAGGATGCCGTAGAAAAAACTTTGATCGATAACGGCCATGCTAAAACAGCAAAAGAATACATTCTTTATAGAGCAGAACGAACTAGAGTTAGAGACATGAACACTAAGCTCATGAAGGTGTATGAGGACCTGACGTTCAAGGAAGCGGCAGAAAATGATGTAAAAAGAGAAAATGCTAATATCGACGGAAATACGGCTATGGGAACTATGCTTAAGTACGGTTCCGAAGGAGCAAAAGAATTCTATAAGATGTATGTTATTGACCCAGAATATGCAAAGGCTCATGAGAAGGGTGATATTCATATCCACGATATGGATTTCTATACTCTAACTATGACATGCTGCCAGATTGACCTTGTTAAGTTACTAAAGGATGGATTTTCTACAGGTCATGGACATCTTAGAGAGCCTAATGGAATCGAAAGCTATGCTGCATTAGCTTGTATTGCTATTCAGTCTAACCAAAACGATCAGCATGGTGGACAGTCTGTGCCTAACTTTGATTACGGCATGGCACCAGGTGTTGCAAAGAGCTACAGACAGCTTTATAGACAAAACGTTGCAAAGCTTCTTGAGGTTCTGTTTGATATGGAGGATGCAGCAGAAACAGTTAAGAAAATAAGCATTGAAATAGAAGAGGAAACAGGCCTATATCCTAGATATGAAACAGAAAACGGATATTACGAGGTAGAGTGTGACAGACTAGCTGCACTTCTTCCTCAGGCAACTATCGCTGATGTAGAAAGAATTCAGAAAAAGTCAGTAGTGTTTGCTGACAGAGAAATTCAGAGAAAGACATATCAGGCTATGGAAGCTCTGATTCACAACCTGAACACTATGCATTCAAGAGCAGGAGCGCAGGTTCCATTCAGTTCAATCAACTACGGAACTGATACATCTCCAGAAGGCAGACTTGTAATGAAATCAATAATGGAAACTACAGATGCAGGACTTGGAAATGGAGAAACACCAATCTTCCCTATTCAGATTTTCAAGGTTAAGGAAGGTGTAAACTATAATCCTCAGGATCCTAACTATGATTTATTCAAGCTTGCATGCAAAGTTTCAGCAAAGAGACTGTTCCCTAACTTCTCATTCCTGGATGCTCCGTTTAACCTTGCATATTACAAGGAAAATCATCCGGAAACAGAATGTGCATATATGGGCTGCAGAACTCGTGTAATGGCAAATGAATATGACAAGGATAGAGAAATTGTATATGGAAGAGGAAATCTTTCTTTCACATCTATCAATCTTCCTAGACTTGCAATCAAAGCTCAGGGAAATGTAGATGTTTTCTTTGAAAGCTTAGACAAATATATAGATATTTGCATTGGACAGCTTCTTGAGAGAATGAGAATTCAGTCCATGAAAAAAGTTAAGAACTTTCCGTTCCTTATGGGGCAGGGTGTATGGATTGATTCTGACAAGCTAAGTGCAGAAGATACAATTGAAGAAATAATCAAGCATGGCACACTGACAATTGGTTTTATCGGTCTTGCAGAATGCCTAAAAGCTTTAATTGGTGTTCATCATGGTGAATCAGAAGAGGCGCAGAAGCTTGGTCTTGAAATTGTTGGACACATGAGAAAAAGAATGGATGAGGAAGCAGAAAAGACAGGACTTAACTGGTCAGTAATTGCAACTCCTGCAGAGGGGCTTTCTGGACGTTTTGTAAAAATCGACCGTGAAAAATATGGAGTGATTCCAGGAGTTACAGACAGAGACTACTACACTAACAGTTTCCATATTCCTGTTTATTACGATATCAGCGCTTTTGATAAAATATCAAAAGAAGCACCTTACCATAATCTTACAAATGGCGGACATATCACATATATCGAGCTTGATGGAGATCCAGCAAAGAATCTAGATGCATTTGAACGCGTAGTTCGTGCAATGAAGGAAGCTGGAATTGGCTATGGCTCAATCAATCATCCTGTAGATAGAGACCCTGTATGCGGTTATACAGGAATTATCGACAACGAATGTCCTATGTGTGGAAGAACAGAGGATGATGGAAATCCTAAGTTTGAGAGAATCAGAAGAATTACAGGTTATCTGGTAGGAACTATGGACCACTGGAACGATGCAAAGACAGCAGAAGAAAAAGACCGTGTAAAACATGGAATCGGAAAAGGATTTGAGGTTATATAAATGAAGTTAAGTGAGAATCAGGATTTAGATGAAGTTACAATAAGAATTGCAGGTGTTGTGAGAGAATCTATAGTAGATGGCCCAGGAATCAGATTTGTTGTTTTCTGTCAGGGATGCCCTCACGGATGCAGAGGCTGTCACAATCCTGATACTCATGATTTTTCCGGCGGTTATGATTGTAGTGTGCCTGTGATTCTTAGAGAAGTAGATAAGAATCCTCTTCTTTCTGGTGTTACGTTCAGCGGAGGCGAGCCTGCGTGTCAGAGCAGAGGGTTTTCCGTTCTTGCAGAGGAACTGAAAAAAAGAGACCTGAATATTATGATGTATTCAGGTTTTACTTATGAGGAGCTCCTAGAAAAAGCAAAAACAGATGAGTATATGGCTAGGCTTATTGGCAATATAGATTATCTTGTTGACGGGCCTTTTATTGAGGAGGAGAAGGATTTGACACTGTCTTTTCGAGGCAGCAGAAATCAAAATATCGTTGATATTTCAAAGTCTAGAGAACTTGGTAAAAAGGTTGTTACAGAATTGTAAAAAATGCTTGAAATCATACCTTGTGCTATGTTATAATATTGCTTGCAATTGTGATTTGAGTGTTTTGTTATGCATAAAATCACATAGCAGACAAAATCTAAGATTAAATGCTACATGCTTAAGATATTTAAAGGAGGTGCGGTAGAATGTCAAGAAAATGCGAAATTTGTGGAAAAGGTCAGGTTTCCGGAAACAATGTATCCCATTCAAACAGACACACAAGAAGAAAATGGAATGCTAATATTCAGACTGTAAAAATTGACGATAATGGTACAGTAAGAAGAGCTAATGTATGTACAAGATGCATCAGATCAAACAAGATTAACCGTGCTATCTAATATTAGTAATCAGAATCCACAGGAGAATTAATCTCTTGTGGATTTTTTTCTTTGTTGGAACTGAAATATGTGGTAAAATAAAATAAGTATATTCAGGGAGGCAAGTTATGGCTTTATACAAAGAAACAGGTTTAGGTAAAATAACAGTAGACAACAAACTTTTTGCCGGCCTTATAGAAGAAGCACTTCAGTCAGAGGAGTGCCTAGATTTGATATGGCTTTCTAGCAGAAAGGGAAAACTGATAGCAACAGGGGATGGAGAAAACTTCTCTGAAATTGCATCGGCCATTGAAATAGACGGAAATCCTGAGGAAAGTAGCATTGACATGACAATTCCCGTTATCATAAAGTTTGGAACTAGTATAAGCAGAATTACAGATAAATTCTGCGACATACTATCAGAAAAAATGAAAGAAAAAAGCGATGCGTTTCCGCGCACGATTAAAATAATTGTTACAGGAGTAAAATCCAGAAATATCGCTAAGCGAAATCTGGAGATAATAAAAGAATATGAATCCAGATGACAGAGTTGATACAGTTAAGGGAATAGGTCCCAAAAAGAGCAGGGCGCTTGAGGATGCTGGAATTGTAACACTTGAGGATGCCCTCTATTTTTTTCCAAGAGGATATGAAGATAGAAGAAATGTGACGGAAATCGCAGATCTAAAAGAAGGAAAAAGCCAGCTGATAAAGGCAGTCGTTTTATCTAAGAGATATCACGGAAGCAAGTATCAGAAGAATCTTCCTCTTTCTCTTACAGTGGCAGACAAAAGCGCATCTATGGAGATTGTTTTTTTTAATGCGGGATATCTTGTGAACAGTTTTAGTATGAACGAAACATTTATGTTCTTCGGAAAAGTCACAAGTAAGGGCGGCGTGATTCAGATGGTACATCCCCAGTATTTCCGTGAGGGAAGCTCAGAGGATATTAGAGATATCATACCTGTATATCCTCAGATACAGGGAGTTAACCAGAAGGATATACGAAAAATAGTTTCTGCGGCTTATGAAACAGTTTCAGATATTGATGAGTGGATTCCGGAGGACATCCTTAGAGCAAACAGGGTGTGCGGTATTCGGTATGCAATAGAGAATATACACTTTCCGAAGGATGGGAGAAAAGTTTTAGAAGCAAAGTTTCGTATGGTCTTTGACGAACTTCTCACTCTCGAAACAGGTCTTATGTACATGAAAAGCGACAGAAGAAGAGAGAAGGGAATTTCGATTGAATGTAGAAAGGCTTCCGAATATATAAATAGCCTTCCTTTTAATCTTACTGAAGGGCAGAAGGAGGCATGGAATGCAATAAAACGAGATCTGGAAAGCTCTCAGTCTATGAATAGACTTCTTCAGGGAGACGTAGGCTCTGGAAAGACTGTTATTGCACAGCTTGCTATGTACTGTGCGTTCAAAAGCGGGTATCAAAGCGTAATAATGGCGCCAACAGAGCTTCTCACGAGACAGCATTTTCGCACGTTTCAGGAGGACTTTGCTGATTTTGGCGTTACAGTCGGACTTTTGTGCAGCAGCATGAAGGAAAAAGATAGGCGTATTACAAGAGAAAAGCTCGAAAGCGGCGAAATAGATATACTTGTTGCTACTCATGCTGTACTTGAGGATAATGTAAGATTCAAAAATCTTGGCCTCGCTGTTACAGACGAGCAGCATAGATTTGGCGTTGGACAGCGAAAAAATCTTAGCGGAAAAGGAAAAAATATCAACGTGCTTGTTATGACGGCAACTCCGATTCCAAGAACTCTTGCAGTTATATTATACGGAGATCTTGATATTTCTCAGATTAGAACTATGCCAGAGGGACGAAAACCTGTTACTACGCTTAAGAGTGGCAAAACCGAAAGAAGCCGTATGTATAACTTTGTTGAGACAGAAATACAAAAGGGGCGGCAGGTATACGTTGTTGCGCCTCTTATAGAGGATTCGGAGAAGCTTGATGCAGTTTCTGCGGAGGAGCTCTTTGATGAGCTTAAGGTTAGATTTCGAAAATATAACGTGGCTCTCGTTCACGGGCGAATGAAGCAGGAAGAGAAGGATGCTGTTATGAGCGATTTTGTCAGTGGGAAGACTGATATGCTCGTTTCAACTGTTGTAATCGAGGTTGGAATTAATGTTCCGAATGCTAGCGTTATGGTTATAGAAAATGCAGAGCGATTTGGCCTTGCTCAGCTTCACCAGCTCAGGGGAAGAGTCGGACGAGGCAGCGAGAAATCATACTGTATACTTATGAGTGATAGCAAAACAGAGACGGCAGAAAAGCGCATGGAGATAATGTGCGCGACGTCGGACGGTTTTGTTATTGCAGAGGAAGATCTCAAAATAAGAGGGCCTGGTGAGATTTTTGGCACGAGACAGCATGGAATTCCTGAGCTTCATGTGAGTGATATTTTGCGCCATGCAGATGTTCTTGAGAGTGCAAGGCTAGCGGCAAAGGATATAATCGCAGAAGATCCATCTCTTGCGGGAGAGAAATATCAGGGACTCAGAAAACGCGTCAGAAAACTTTTTGGTGATGATATAAAACTTGATTTATAAATGGAGGAAGAGTAGAGATATATGAGAATAATTACTGGAGAATATAAGGGAAGAAAGCTAGAATCGCCGCTTGGAAATGATATAAGACCTACAAGCGATAAGGTTAAGGAATCTATTTTTAACCTGCTGATGAACGACATGTGGCAGAGCGTATGCGTTGACTTATTTGCAGGAACAGGAAACCTCGGACTTGAGGCTCTCTCAAGAGGAGCAAAATGCTGCTATTTCTGTGATAATTCAAGAGAAAGCATCAAACTTATCAAAACTAATATTCAAAAGTGTGGTGCTGAGGAAAAATCAAGAGTTGTTATCGGAGATTATATGAAATGTCTTGGAAGACTCAAGGAACCTGTAGATATTTTCTTCCTTGATCCGCCTTACAGAGACGGACTTTATGAGAAGTGTCTTGGCCAGATTGACGAAATGGATCTTCTTTCTGAAGATGGAATCATCATGGCAGAGCATGACAAATATGTAGAGCTTCCTGATAGAATAGGAAATCTTGAGAAGTTCAAACAGAAAAACTACGGCAAAATCTTTGTTTCTCTTTACAGACGATACAGAGAAGAAGACAGCGAAGGCATGGAGGAGTAAGAGATGACAAAGGCGTTATATACAGGCTCTTTTGACCCGATGACTAATGGACATCTGGATATAATCACAAGAGCATCAAAAATGTTTGATAAACTTGTAGTAGGTGTTATAGTCAATCCGAACAAAAAGCAGCTTTTTACAAAGGAAGAACGTGTTGAGATGATTGAGGAGGCTGTGGCAGACCTTGGAAACGTAAGTGTTGAGTGTTTCGAGGGTCTTCTTGCTGACTATGTTAATAAAAACCAGTTTAATGCAGTAGTCAGAGGTCTTAGAGCAACATCGGATTTCGAATATGAAATTCAGATGGCGCAGATGAATGCATGCCTGTTTGATAAGGGAATTGAGTCGGTATTTCTTATGACAAGCCCGAAATATTCTTTTATCAGTTCAAGTATGATAAAGGAAGTCGTGAGTCTGAACGGATGTGTTGATGGTCTTGTGCCAGAGAACATACTGCGCAGAATAAAAGAAAAGTATAGTGTATAAAGGAGGACTTTTTTATGGAAAAGATGGGAGTGCTTGAGTTACTTGATGAACTCGAAAACGTCGTAAACGCAGCTACAAATGTTTTTATCTCAAACAAAGTAATGGTAGACAAAGACGAAGTTCTCGATCTTATAAAAGATATAAGAGTAAGTCTTCCTGATGACGTACAGCAGGCTAGATGGGTAAGAGAACAGAGCAACGAAATTTTGAACAATGCAAGAAAAGAATACGAAACAATCGTAATGGAAGCAAAGAAGCAGGCTGATTGCATGGTTGAAGATCACGTAATTACAGAAAGAGCTGTTCAGGTTGCAGAGGAAACTTACAGAAGGGCTGATCAGTATTCAAAGGATATGACAATCAGCACTTATGATTATGTCGATCGTATGTTATTCGATTTCAAGGAAAAGATGAATGCGATGAATGCTGACTGTGCTATGTATATAGAAAATGCATATCATGAGTTCGAAAAAGGCTTTGCGACATTCAACGACCAGATAGAAAAGAATATGCATGGTCTTAGAAAACTCGCAGATGATGTAAAAGAGCGCCAGCTTCCTAAGCATAATGCAAGAGTGAGCGCTAATTTTGAAAGTGAAGAATAAAATGAAAGCTATAGGTATTGTTGCAGAGTACAATCCTTTCCACGCCGGGCATCGTTTTCTTATAGAAGAGGCAAAACGGGCCACAGGTGCGGAGATTTGTGTTTCTGTGATGAGTGGAAATTTTGTGCAGCGGGGCGAGCCCGCTGTTTTTAATAAGTGGGTGCGTGCAGAAAATGCTGTAAGGCAGGGTGCGGACCTTGTTTTGGAGCTTCCATGCGTCTACGCCTGTGCTAGCAGCGAGTATTTTGCAAGAGGGGCTGTTTCTGTTTTAGAAGGGCTCGGCGGCGTTAGCTATCTTGCTTTTGGTAGTGAGTCAGGGAACTTACAAGAGCTTGAGGATTGTAGAGATTGTCTTGATTTACATCAGGAGGAAATAGCAGATTTGATCAGAGAGTTTTCTCGTCAGGGCATGTCTTATCCTGCAGCAAGAGAAAATGCGGTAAGAAAGGTAAATCCGTCTGTTAATCCTGATATCCTGACGGAGCCTAACAACATACTTGGACTTGAGTATATTGCAAAGGTAAAAAATATGAAGCCTGTGACTATAAAAAGAATGGGTATGGGTTATCACGAGTCGGCATCTCAGATAAGAAAAGATCTTATGGATTCTTCTGACGAATATAGGAAAAAGCGTGAGGAAATGGAGAAGAATTTCTTTGATCTTATACGCACGAAGGTGCTTTCTGAATCCTGTGACGAGCTCGAAAAAATCGCATCGGCAGGAGAAGGATTATCGAACAGAATGAAAAACTGCGTTAGAAGAGTATCCTCTAAACAGGAGTTTGCAGAAGAAGTTAAAAGTAAACGATACACATTGACACGAATAAATAGACTACTGCTTCAGACGGTACTTGGGATAAAAACTGACGATATAAAAAATGCATCTCCCTATGTAAGGGTTCTTGCTTTTAACAAAGAGGGGGCGGCGTTTTTGAAGCAGCTGAAAAAAAGAGAGCTTATAGCTATACCTGTTGTAGATAATATAAACAAAGCGGTTTCAAGCGATGAGCTTCTCAGAAAAACCATAGAAAAAGATGTTTTAGCATCTGATATATATAATCTGATATCGGGTGAGGATCTTTATCTTAACTCTGATTATGTAAAAAAACCTGTATTTGTCAGATAGAAGATGTATGGGAGTGCTAGTTAAAATGGATAGAGGATTAAATGTTCTTGAATTCCTGATGGATAACATGAATCAGGGAATAATGTACATAGACAAGGACAGAAAAATTCAAGTATGCAACAGAATTGCAAAACAGATTACCGGTATAGAGATAATGTCTGCCATGAGCCATAGTGCCGGCAGAATTACAGAGGGCGATATAGTTATAATTGCCGATAACAAGCTTGGGGCAGATGATGGTTCTATCGGAAAGGAAGAACTTGAGCTAATCAATATAAGAGATGAGAACATAACAGATGGCGTAATGCTGGCGGCTGTTGGTGTTTACAAAAATAGAAAAATTGAGGCTGAGTATAAGTATTTTCAGAGCAGTCATCTGAACCTTTCTCTTACGCTGGATGTGAACTACTACGGATTTCATGTTGTCGCATCCATTGATAATGATAAAAAGGTAATAACGATATCTGTAAATGACAAGAAGTTCCAGATGCCTTATTACAGCTCTGTTGGCAACATGGTTGTTCTCGATAGAACAACAGGTGATGTGAAATTTTTCCAGGCAAAGGGTTATAGCGTGCGTCACGAGGACAGTGGAAATCTTTTGAGAGGCGATTGCTGGATGGAGAAGCTTCCTGGAAGTATTACAAACGTAGATGTAATTGGAAAAGATTTGTTTAACTTTTTCAGTGAGTCACTGTTTACAGAGACGATGATAGAAGTTTTAGAGGGAAGAGCCTTGCAGGTTAACAATAAGCTTTATGAGCTTAACAAGAGACCTGTTGTGTGTAGCATTATACCATCGGGTAAGACTCTGACGGAGCTTGAGCATCACGTGGACTCTGGCAAAAAATCAAAGCCGGAGGGCGTTTTTGTTACTATTCAAGATGTCGGAAATGTGGAAAAACTCATGAAGGATATCAATGAGCTTATGAGGCAGCTAGAGGCTCGGGAGGATAAGTGGCATCGCGACCGTCTAAATGTTCCAGAGGATGCATTCAGCAAATTTATTGGAAACAGCCCTAAGATAAAGGAAATAAAATACATGGCCTACAAGGCATCTAAGGGAAAGTTTAATGTAATTATCACAGGTGAGAGCGGAACTGGTAAGTCAAAGCTTGCTAGAGAAATCCACATGCTAGGTAATCCTGATGCGCCTTTTGTAGAGGTAAACTGTAATGCAATTGCACCGAGCCTGTTCGAAAGTGAACTCTTCGGATATGTGGGAGGAGCATTTACCGGCGCCAAAAACGATGGAAAGATAGGATTTTTCGAAAGTGCTGATAAGGGGACAATTTTCCTTGATGAAATAGGAGAAATTCCACTAGATATTCAGGTTAAGCTTCTTCATGTGCTTCAGAATAAGATTATATACAGGGTAGGCTCATCAAAGCCAATCAAAGTCGATGTCAGGGTTATCTGTGCGACTAACAAAAATCTTGAGGAAGAGGTTGCTCTTGGCAATTTTAGACAGGATCTGTTTTACCGTATAAATGTTTTTTCAATTGAGATTCCGCCTATAAAAGAAAGAAAGGCTGACTTATATATTTTGATTAATCAGCTTCTTAAGCAGATTTGTGATAATTATGGAACGGCCCAAAAGCAGTTTTCTGGTGATGCTATCGAAAAAATGATGACATATAACTGGCCAGGAAATGTAAGGGAAATGGAAAACGTGATTGAAAGAGCAGTCGCCCTGTGCGACACGAAGGTAATATATTCTGAGCACCTAAAAATTGGCCATGATGACAGTCCAAAGACCATGAAAGGTCTTCTTGCAAGAGAAGAAGCTAGAATAATGGAAACTACACTACTTAAGCATAATGGAAATAAGCAAAAGGCTATGGAAGAACTCGAAATATCAAAGTCTGTCTTCTACGACAAGATGAAGCGCTATGGTCTAAAATAGACTCGGATTTTGTGGCATGAAACTTGCTTTTAATATATACATATATTATTTATGGCAGTTCATGTAATGGAGGAGATTAGAAAAATGAATGAAAATATGAGAATTGTTGATATGCACTGCGACACTTTGATTGAGGGCTGGAGACATCCTGAGAGAAGCTTATTTGATGGTGAGACATCGGTAAATCTTAAGCTTTTACAGGAAAACGGAAGTTTACTTCAGTTTTTCGCAATGTATCTGTCAAGACAGGAAATGAAAACTATGGATCCTTATGATATTTTGAAGGGTATATACGGATATTATTGTGAGCAGATGGAAAAGCATTCAGATATTATAAGACCTGTATATAGCGCAGAGGACGTGCTAAAAAATAGAGAAAATGGCATGCTTTCTTCCCTTCTGACTGTAGAAGACGGTGTATTTATCGATGGAAAAATGGAAAGAATAGAAGAAGTCTATGATATGGGCGTACGTCTTATTACGCTTATGTGGAATTTCGAAAACTCTCTGGGATATCCTTGCAGTGATAACTATGACGATCATAGAAGAGGACTTAAGAAATTCGGAATCGAGGCTGTTGAATACATGAATGACCTTGGAATTATTATTGACGTTTCACATATGTCGGAGGGCGGATTCTTTGATGTTGCAAGACATAGCAAAGTTCCTTTTGTCGCTTCTCATTCCTGCGCAAGATCCCTTTGCAGTCACAGAAGAAACCTGACAGATGAACAGCTGAAGGCTCTTGGCGATGCTGGCGGTATTGTAGGCGTTAATTTTGAGTGCTCATTCCTAAAAGACGGATCTGACAGGGCGACATTTGACCAGGTGATAGAGCATCTGCTATATATGAAGAACAAAGCAGGTATCGAGAGCATAGGCTTTGGCTCTGATTTTGATGGAATCGATGACAACGGAGAGTTTGTAAATTACAGCGGATTTACGCCTCTTCTTGAAAGAATGGAAAAGCATTTTACTTTTGATGAAATCGATAAAATCACATCGGGAAATGCTCTTCGTGTAATGAGAGATGTGCTAGGAAGATAAAAATTAACTAAAAAAGAAGCTCTGACTTAAGGCCGGAGCTTCTGGTTTTGTAAAACTCTTTGATAAGTGATGGGTTTAGCGACTGAAGATTTCTTTCTTTATTTCTATAAGGCCGTCTCTGATTTTTTCGTACTGCTTATATGTGATGGAAACGGGATAATATATTTTTTCTGTTCCGTCTTCTAGAGTGAATACGATTCGGCCGCCCATAAGATCATCATGTTTTGGATCTTCGATTTCACCGTTCATGTTGTGAAGCTTAATCTTTTTTAGATTTTCGAGAGAAAATTGAGGCTGCTTACCACCTTGGCCGCTTGCATCTGCAAATATGACCATGTTTCCATTTACATCGATACCGGCTGTAAGAACTGAAACTAGAAGAATAAGTGCCAGTATAAATAGTATCACAGAGACTGTGAGTGGAATCATCCAGACGAAGCTACCGCCCGAAAGCTTTTTTGCAAGACTAAGAGAAAATAGTATAATTGTAATTCCAAGCAAAGCAGACGATGTTATGACGCCACGTCTGTTTCTAACATAAAAATGTTTGTTCATAAGTTAAAACCTCCTGATAAATTTATTTTTAACTGTAGAAAGGAATACTGACATGAGTATGGGTATCAAAATTATCGGTATTATAATTATTGTAATTTCATTTATTTATCTTATCAAAAATCCGAGCCAGAGTATGATGGACGGACTCATGAAACAGAGAAATATAAAAAAAGAAAAAGAACAGGCTGATATTGACAAAATCGAAAAGCCTGCTGATTCTGCTGTAAATTCCGAAGAGGACCCCGGCATCAGATAGGTCTGATGTCGGAGTATCTTACAGGAAGTACATTTCTATCATAAAAATGCCACCATTCACCTTCGTATGGTGAAAAGCCTGCATCTATCATTATTTTTTTGAGATATTCGCCGTTTTTTCTTTCTTCTCCGACAGTTCCCTTGTAATCGAGCCTTGATTTCTCTGAGAATTCATCGAATTTGCTCGGCATTGGAATGTCATTTCCGTCCATATCTGTAAGGGTAAGGTCTACGCACTGTCCGTTCATATGAGAGTTTTTGAATTCTGTCATATGCTCCATGTCTGGCGGATAGGCTACATAGTTGTTGTCAGGAAGAAGATCCCAGAATCTCTGCTGAGCGCTTACAGGTCTGTAGGCGTCCCATATTTTCATTCGGTAGCCGTCTTTTGCGGCTGCATTTTTTGCTTCTATGAGTCTTTTTGCTGTGTTTATATCTATATAACATTCTTTGAACTCGTAAACTATGCTTCCGGTGAAGTTGTCGGAGCTAGAATAAATCAAATCGATTATGAAATCGGAATCCATATCGAGAAGTCTTACGAGGTTTCCGTACTGTTTCATTTAAAGCTTATCCTTTCTGATTTTAGAACTGGTTCTGCAGTAGAACTACGATAGTATAAAAAGGAATTGAAAGGTTTGTGAATGCTGCAATTGCAAGTAATGCATAAACTGCCTTGAGAAACTTCCATGGCTTAGAGTAACCGAAAAGAACTTTGAAGTTTTTGGCAACTCTTACGTTTGGATTGTTTTTCATAAGTCTAAAGAACTTGTCAACCTCTACGGCATTTGGAATTCCCATTCTGTAAAATGGAATAACAAAGTCGGGTTTGTCTGAATCTGTTGCTGATGCTGATTTGTAAAGCTTGATATCTCTTTTATCAAAGATTGCAACTCTGATATCATCCAGTGCTATGCTTCTCTTTTTCTTAGTAATTCTGTTTTCGTAAGTAAGAGTGCTGTCATCGTAGTAACTGAAGCAGCATTTATAGCTTATTAAAAGAGCGTAAAGCAGGATGAAAACTCCTCCGTACATTAGTAGGGAAGGAACAAGCATAATCTGCTCCGCAGAACCTTTGATGTTGAAAAGTTTAACCATCAGCATGACTATGAACTGAAGCACGTAGTACAGTCCAAACATGCCGAGAAAAATCTGTTTCATTCCATTTGTGAAAGTATAAGTTATTTTGTTCATATATGAGTCTCCTTTATTAATTAGATAATATGTCAATTTCTTATATATAATATATTAAAGCAAAATGCGTGCCTGTTTTCAAGCAGGCTAAATGTGCATTTTCTGCGATATAATTATCAGAAAAATGCAATAATCCTATTTTTAGGAATAAGTGTCCTGAATATAGGACAAATA
>CAUWFN010000021.1:0-32674 GCA_963558075.1 uncultured Clostridia bacterium
CATGAAGGAAGGAATCCATCCTGATTATAAGGAATGTAAAGTAACTTGCGCATGTGGTAACACTTTTGTTACAAAATCTACAAAAGAAGAGTTAAGACTTGATGTTTGCTCAGCATGTCATCCGTTCTTTACAGGACAGCAGAAGTTCATCAACCGTGGTGGACGTGTTGAAAAGTTCAAGAACAAGTACAACATCGGCTAATAATCAGAAGAAAGCAAACCGGAAATTTAAATTTCCGGTTTTTTATTACATAAATATATGTTAGAATATATAGTTAGTTAGAACACGATTTTGTTAAATTTTAAAGGATATGAGGGAATATAAATGTTTGATAAACTAGACTTTATAACTGACAAATATCAGGAAATGTCAATGAAGGTTTCAGACCCAGAAGTTATTAACAATCAGCCTCTGTGGCAGAAATATATTAAAGAAATGGGTGAAATGGAACCTATCGTAAAAAAATACGAAGAATACAAAAAAGCAAAAGAAGATTTCAGAGATGCTAAGGAAATCTTAGAAAACGAAACTGACGAAGATCTAAGAGATCTTGCGAAGATGGAAGTTGCTGAACTAGAAAATCAGATTTCAGAATATGAACAGGAACTTAAGATTCTTCTAATTCCAAAGGACCCTAACGACGAAAAGAACGTTATCCTAGAAGTAAGAGCCGGCACAGGTGGCGACGAGGCGGCTTTGTTCGGTCAGGACCTTCTAAGAATGTATATGCGTTATGCTGAGCGTCACAGATGGAAGACTGAGCTTATGGACGTTAACGACACAGGAATCGGCGGAATCAAAGAAGCTGTTGTCCTAATCAAAGGTAAGGGTGCATATTCAAGACTAAAATACGAGTCAGGCGTTCACAGAGTTCAGCGTGTACCTGAAACAGAATCAAGCGGAAGAATTCATACATCTGCTGCTACAGTAGCTGTACTTCCAGAAGTAGACGACGTAGAAGTTGATCTTAATCCAAACGATGTAAGAGTTGACGTTTATAGAGCTTCCGGAAACGGCGGACAGTGCGTAAACACAACTGACTCAGCTGTAAGACTTACACACGAACCAACAGGTCTTGTAGTAACATGCCAGGACGAAAAATCACAGATTAAGAACAAAGAAAAGGCATTCAAGGTTCTGAAAGCCCGTCTTTATGATTTAATGGTTCAGGAGCAGAACAAAGAAATTTCTGAAGCAAGAAAGAGCCAGGTTGGTTCCGGCGACAGAAGTGAAAGAATCAGAACATACAACTTCCCACAGGGACGTGTTTCAGAGCACAGAATCGGTCTTACATTATATAAGCTGGATGCTATTTTAGACGGAGATTTAGACGAAATCATTGATGGTCTAATTACAAGTGACCAGGCCGAAAAAATGAAGGCATTCTAAAAACCGAGGTGTATAAATAATGTTTACATCTTTATTTAAAGATACAGAAGAAGATATAAAAAAAGCCGCTAAGATTATAGCAGACGGCGGACTTGTTGCTTTTCCGACAGAGACGGTTTACGGACTTGGTGCAGATGCCCTAAATGCCGATGCCGTTTCCAAGGTTTATGCAGCAAAGGGAAGGCCATCGGATAACCCGATGATTGTCCATATCGCAGATGAATCTGAACTTCTAAAGCTCACAGATACTGTTACAGATGATATGCGAAAAGTAATGGACGCTTTCTGGCCCGGCCCGATGACCATGATTGTGGCCAGAAAGCCGATTATTCCGAACACAACAACTGGAGGACTTGATACAGTCGGAATCAGAATGCCCGATAACGATGTCGCAAGACTTCTAATCCGAATGTCCGGATGCGCTATCGCGGCACCAAGCGCCAATCTGTCCGGAAAACCTAGCCCTACAACATATTCACATGTAGTAGAAGACCTAAACGGAAGAATCGACGCAATAATTATGAGTAGTGACTGCACAGTCGGAATAGAGTCCACTGTAATAGACATGACAGGAGAGACTCCTATGATTCTAAGACCCGGCAAAATCACAAAAGAAATGTTCGAGGAGGTCCTTGGAAAAGAAATTATTCTTGACCCAACACTAAACAAGCGCCCCGACAGCTTCAACAACGATTTTCAGCCAAAGGCTCCGGGAATGAAATACAAACACTACGCTCCGAATGCCGAAATGGTTATTTTCGAGGGCGAACATGAGCAGGTAAAAGCTGCCATGGCGACAGAAAAAGCAAAACTGGAAGCGGAAGGGAAAAAAGTCTTCATTATATACTTTGATGAGGGGGATGAGGCAAAGGCAGCCCACGACTTCTTTGCTGAGCTCAGAAAAGCAGACGAGGAAGGCTTTGATTGCATATTTGCAAATGCACTTTCCGAGCAGGGACTTGGATTCTCTGTAATGAACAGAATGCTTAAGTCGGCAGGCTATAATATAAGGAAAATTTAAACGGAGGGAAATTATGATTATCGCAATCGCATCTGACCACGGCGGATTCGAACTGAAAAACGCAATCAAAGATCACCTAAGAGAAAGAGAAGACTGCAAGGTTGTTGACCTTGGCACAAATTCTTCAGATTCTGTAGATTATCCAATATACGGCAAGGCCTGCGGTGAAGCTGTCGCTTCCGGAAAAGCAGATAAAGGCATCGTATGCTGCGGAACAGGTATTGGAATTTCTATTGCAGCAAACAAGGTAAAAGGCGTTCGCTGCGGACTATGCACATCAGTAGAGATGGCAGAGCTCACAAAGAAGCACAATAATGCAAACGTTCTAGCTCTAGGAGGACGCACAACTCCTGTAGAGCTTGCTATACAGATTACAGATGCGTGGCTTGACACAGAATTCGAAGGTGGACGTCACGAAAGAAGAACTAACATGCTAGACGAAATGTAAAGGAGAAAAACAATGGGAAAAGTATATGTATTTGACCATCCGCTAATTCAGCACAAAGTAGCACTTATGAGACAGAAGGATACAAGCGTTAGAGATTTCAGAGCGCTTGCAAAGGAAATAACAATGCTTATGGGATTCGAAGCTACAAGAGCTCTTCCTCTAGAAGAAGTAGAAATCGAAACACCTATCTGCAAGACAAAGGTAAACATGCTAAAGGGAGAAGACATCGCTATAGTTCCTATCCTTAGAGCAGGCCTTGGCTTTGTTGATGGCATGCTTGAGCTTGTACCTAACGCAAAGGTAGGACATGTAGGACTTTACAGAGATCCGGAAACTCACGAACCTGTAGAATATTACTGCAAACTTCCTACAGACATCGAAAAGAGAAGAATCTTTGTTGTTGACCCTATGCTTGCTACTGGCGGAAGTGCTGTTGCCGCAATCGACTTCATCAAGAAGAGAGACGGAAAAGACATTACTTTCATGTGCCTTATCGCTGCACCTGAAGGAATCGAGGTTCTTCAGAAGGCTCACCCTGATGTAGACATCTTCATCGCTGCAAAAGACGAATATCTGAACGAAAACGCATATATCGTTCCAGGTCTTGGCGATGCAGGTGACAGACTGTACGGAACAAAATAAATTTCCGGCAATTTTATTCCAAACTATAATTAGAGAGAGGTTTTATCAATGAAAAGTTTCATTCCAGACAACGTAAGTACACATGACAACGTTTTTGATGTGCTTCAGGAAAGAGGATTTATCGAACAGACAACAGATGCTGAGGCTATCAGAGACTTGCTTGGAAAAGAAAAAATCAAATTTTACATAGGCTTTGACCCTACTGCTGACTGTCTTCACGTAGGACATTTCATGCAGGTTATCATCATGATGTACATGCAGAAATACGGACACACTCCTGTTGTTCTTCTCGGTGGCGGAACAGGTATGGTTGGAGATCCATCAGGAAGACAGGACATGCGTCAGATGATGAACATCGAAACAATCGACCACAACTGCATGCAGTTCAAGAAGCTGTTTGACAGATTTATCGATTTTGATGACGAATGGAAATACGAAGGAAACCAGGGTGTTTACCAGCCTGGACACCAGAACAAAGAAGCAGAAGCAGGAAAAGCTATTTCTGTAAACAATGCTCACTGGCTACGTCCTCTTAACTATGTAGAGTTCGTAAGAGAAGTTGGAACTCACTTCAGCGTTAACAACATGCTTAGAGCAGAATGCTTCAAACAGAGAATGGAAGCAGGACTTTCTTTCTTCGAGTTCAACTACATGCTAATGCAGTCATACGACTTTATGGTTATGGCAAGAGACTTTGATGTTAAGATGGAATTCGGCGGAAACGATCAGTGGTCAAACATCATCGGCGGCGTTGATTTAACTCGTAAGATGACAGGTAAACAGGTTTACGGTATGACTTTCTCACTTCTTACAACATCAGAAGGCAAGAAGATGGGTAAAACTCAGAAGGGTGCTCTATGGCTTGATCCAAACAGAACTTCACCTTTCGAATTCTTCCAGTACTGGAGAAACGTTGCAGATGCTGACGTTGAAAAGTGCCTGAGAATGCTTACATTCCTTCCTATGGACGAAGTTAAGAGACTATCATCACTAGAAGGGGCAGAAATCAACAAAGCAAAGGAAATCCTTGCATTCGAAGTAACAAAACTAGTTCACGGCGAGGAAGAAGCTCAGAAAGCCCTAGAAGGTGCAAGAGCTGCATTCGGAGGCGGCGGAAACTCAGCTAACATTCCATCTACAGAAATCGAAGCTGCAAAATTCGAAGGCGAAGGCTATGGTCTGATTTCACTTATCAAAGATCTTGGTCTTGTTCCAAGCAACGGAGAAGGCAGAAGAACTATCGAGCAGGGCGGACTATCTGTTAACGGCGAAAAAGTAACAGATACTAAGCTTGCTGTAACAGCTGATATGTTTGACGGCGGCGAGCTTCTAATTCAGAAGGGAAAGAAAAAGTTCCACAAAGTTATAATTAAATAGTAGATGTGACGAAAAGCATTTTCGCGGCATAATATGCCAAAGCGATGTCACAACCAAATAATATATAACAAAAAACCTGCAGTACAGGGATTCGGTCAAAATCCGTTTTCCCCTCTGCAGGTTTTATTTTGCTCTTTTTAGTTTTGTTCAATCTAGATATTTTCTACTTCTTCCGGTTCGTGAATCTCTATATTTGGAAGAAGCTCTATGTAAAAGTCCGGATAAGTTTCATCCAGCACCTCAGATAGCTGTCTTATACACTCGCTCTGCAGCTTTCCGAATCTTTTGAGCGACATAGTGTCATCAGGAAATGTGATGTACACGCTTATCCACAGCTTTCGTCCTGTTCTGACTATATCAAAATACACATCCGAATATCTGTCTCCGCTTATAGTCTCATATACGCAGTCTTTTATCTGCTCTGTGATTTCCTCCTCCGGCGGAATCAGTATCAAATCCCTCAGAGCGCTTATAACAGTCTTAAGCGGCACCGGAATCATAAACAGTGAAAGAATAATAGTGATTACCTGGTCAAGATAAGGCGTAAACGCATTGAATCCGTCAGAAGTTATAAACTTCGGCAGGAAGAACGCTATAGCCATTCCAAAAGATGCAATACAGTCAATTCTCCATGAGTTCATCTCCATTTCTATCAGAGGTGAGTTGAGCATGTCATTTTTTTTGCTCAAATATGTTGACACAATCACTCCAAGTACAGCTGCAAAGAGTTCAAAATATGCAACTATACCAAAAGAAATCGATCGTCCTCCGTGAACCATGATGTTGATATTATTCAGTATAAGTCCAACTGTAACAGCCGTCATTGTAATACCTTTGATCAAAACAAATACAGTTTCGAACTGCATGTATCCAAACGGTCTCTTTTCGGTGAGGGGCTTATACAGAAATGGTATCAGAAATATTGACGGTAGAAGCATAACAAATTCAACTCCGTCATATACAGCATCAAGGAGCACTGCCTGCGAGCCTGTCCAAACCGCCACGACAATTTCTATAATTACAAAAGCGATATTGCCGTAAAGAGATATAGACATAGCCCTTTTTTCTTTTTTCTGTTCCGTACCCATTTTAAATTTTTAAAAAACCTTCCTTTCTTCATATATATTCTACCACAGCTACCTGTCTGTATATTGTGTATTTTGTATGAAACCTTTGAATTTATTACCGAAATTTGAGTAAAACACATACATATTCTATCAGAATATGGTAAAATTATTGTTATTGAACAATAACTGAATATTAGCCCAAATATATTACATCAGAAAGGACATGGATTATCAGCTAAGCTGACCATGAAAGAGTATTTATATGAACGGATTATCAAGAAGAGAAGTCGAAGAGAGATTTGCTCAGGGACTAGATAACTTTCAGGTGAACTCATCCACCCGAACAGTCAAGCAAATTATAAAAGACAACACATTTACATATTTCAACCTGATTTTTACGGTGCTTGCAGTGCTCCTTATAATTGCAGGCTCATTCCGCGACCTTACATTTATGCTTGTGGTAATCGCAAACACAGTTATAGGTGTGGCGCAGGAAGTCAGATCAAAAAAGACCCTCGACAACCTCAAGCTTATGAAAATGCCGAAGTCCCATGCTGTGCGTGATGGAAGGGAAATAGAAATCCCTGTAGAGCAGCTCGTTTTGGACGATATCATAATACTAAGAGCAGGAAGCCAAATTCCTGCCGATGCAGAAGTTTTGCAGGGAAGCGTTCAGGTAAACGAAGCTCTGATTACAGGTGAATCAGACGAAATAACTAAAGCTCCCGGAAGCACTCTTCTCTCTGGAAGTTTTGTTGTGTCAGGAGAATGCCTTGCAAGACTCACAGCTGTGGGCGCAGACTCATATATAGCAAAGCTCACAATCGAAGCAACAAAAGACAAGCACGGCGAAGATTCCGAAATGATAAAATCTCTAGACAAGCTCGTAAAAGCTATTGGTATTATCATAATTCCTATCGGTGTTATCATGGTTGTTCAGGAATGGTTTATCCTAGAGGGAGGCTTCTCCGCAAGCATAGTTTCTATGGTTGCTGCCGTTCTCGGTATGATTCCAGAAGGTCTATATATTACAGCTAGCATCGCGATGGTTGTAAGTGCCATGAGACTTGCCAAGGCAGACGTTCTTGTACAGAATATGAAATGCATCGAAACACTTGCCCGCGTAAATGTTCTTTGCGTTGACAAAACAGGTACAATTACAGAAAACGAAATGAAGGTGGATAGCGTCCGCGTCATAGATACAGATGTAAACGAAGCTGAGCTTTCGAGAATGATTTCTTCTCTCGTTCACCAGCAAAATAAGGACAATATCACTATGGCTGCAATGCAAAACTATTTCACATCAGGCTCAGGTATTGCAGCAGATAGCATCTGTCCTTTCTCATCAAAATATAAATACTGTGGTGCAACATATGGTAGCACCAGCTTTGTTCTCGGAGCACCGGAATATGTTCTCAGAGATGACTTCAGAATATACGAAAAACAGATTACAGAAATGAGTGAACAAGGATACAGAGTTCTTGCCTTTGCTCACATAGATGAAGAGCCAAAAGGCCAGCCACTTTCGGCGCCTGCAAGGCTTCTCGGTCTTGTATTTTTGACTAACCCAATCAGAAAGGCTGCTCGCGAAACCTTTGGATTCTTTGCTGACAACGACGTGGAGATCAAAGTAATTTCCGGCGATAACCCTGTTACAGTTTCTAAGGTCGCAATGGAGGCAAATATACAAAACGCTGACAGATATATTGATGCAAGAGAACTCATAAACGAAAAGGCTATTCAGGATGCAGTCGAAAGGTACACTGTATTTGGACGTGTTACTCCTGAGCAAAAGAGAATGTTCGTAAAGGCTCTTCAGAAGCAGGGTAAAACTGTAGGTATGACAGGGGACGGTGTAAACGATATCCTAGCGCTTCGTGATGCCGACTGCTCTGTTGCTATGGCATCCGGAAGTGAAGCTGCATCTAATGCTGCACAGCTTGTATTAATGGATTCAGACTTTTCTAGAATGCCATCTGTAGTTTCAGAGGGAAGAAGAGTTGTAAACAATATTCAAAAGGCAGCATCGCTATACCTAACAAAGAATATATTCTCACTACTTCTTGCAGTGTTCTCTATGATAAACGTGCTTGCTTATCCACTTAAGCCTTCACAGATTACACTTATAAGTATGTTCACTATAGGTGTGCCTTCGTTTATCATATCTCTTGAACCTAATAGCAGTCTGATTAAGGGAAAATTCCTTCGGAATGTGTTTAGGATAGCTGCACCTGCCGGTATAACGACATTTATAAGCGTAAGCTCACTTGTTATCTTCGGAGAAGTTTTTGATATAAGCAGATCTTGTATTTCGACATCGAGCACTATGCTAGTTGCTCTTGTAGGATTCATGATTCTCGCTAAGGTGGCACAGCCAGCAAACACATGGCATACAATACTTATCGTATGCATGATTGCAGGCATGAGTGCATGCGTTATTTTCATACCGCAGATGTTCGGCATCACTGCAATATCCAAACAGGCCGCAATGCTGCTTGTTGTATTTCTGATTGCAACAGAAAGTGTGTTCAGATATATACACAAAGGCCTAAGCGTTTTTGACCGTTTTGGATCAAAGAGATCTTCTCGTTCAAAACGTCAAAATGCGAAAAAACGCTAATTGGGGCATGTTCAAAATCAAACTAAAGAAGGACGGTTTATTACCATGATAAAGACAACTTTTGGCAAACGAAATAAGACTAGAAAAATAATAATGGACGCGGCAATGGACCTTTTTGAGGCTCATGAGATAAAAAACGTAACTTTTAGCGATATAGCTGAAGCTGCCGGAGTTTCCCGGACGACAGTTTTCAACTATTTTGCAAACCAGAATGAACTTCTTGCTGCCCTCTGCGAGCAGGAAATGATTGACATAGAAGAATACTGTCTAAAACAGGAGAAGGAGTGCGGTTACCGTGACGTGCGCCATATATTTGATCAGCTCGTATACGACCTAGCCCTATACCCTCATCTTCTTGCGGAAATCACTTACTCAACTATCCTCTACAGATGCGACTACAATCCTGTAAAAAACGTCGAGATGATGATTCTCGAAAGAGTCCACGACGAGGAAAAGACGGTAGTTCTTCTGGGTGCGTTTTATGGAATCATGAACCACTATTTTGTAAACAACAAAAAATTCGACGAGGATGAGCTGAAAGAGAAAATGCATCGCTATATTGATGCAATACTCAATGACTAGCGTCTTATGATTAAGGTGCGGATATTTTTGACTGAAGAATTTTGCTAAATCTGTATAATGACATCTAGGCCGAGTAGTGGTATAATAGAACATCAGATTTTTAGAAGAAGTTTCCCGAGGCCTTGCCTTATGGCTAGGGAGTCAAATAACAAAGAATGGAGGAAGGACAAGTTCCCGAAATAGATTTATGAAACTGAAATTTTACATAGCCCTGTGGGCTTCTAAGCTAGCGAGCTTCATTTTCAAGCTTCGCGGAAACGAACAGGATGACAGACCAGGAATCCTGATTTACAAAATATGCGATGATTTTCTAAAATATGTCGCAAAACCAAAGATTACTGTTGCTGTAACAGGTACAAACGGAAAGAGCACTGTATCTAGCCTTATTACAGATATCCTAAGAGAGCAGGGATACACTGTAAGCTATAACGAGTGGGGTGCAAACCTCAAGGCAGGTCACTGCTTCCTTATGTCAAGATCCGTAAACCTTTTCAACAAGCCTATCGTTGATGCGGCTGTGCTAGAGGTTGACGAAAAAACTTCATGCGAAAATATGTCAAAACTTCAGCCTGACTATTTTATCGTTACTAACATCTGCCGTGACTCCATGAGAAGAAACGGCCATCCTCTATACATCAAACAGTGCATCCAAAACACTTTAGATAGCCTAGAGGATACAGTTGTAATTCTCGATGCTGACGATCCTGTAAGCGGTTTCCTAAAACCAAAAGAAGGTAAGGGAGTTTACTTCGGAATCGACAAAGAGCAGACAGAACCTATTCCAAACTACAACATACAGGACTTCACAGTATGCCCTGTGTGCCACAAAAAACCGGAATATATACACCATCACTACCTACACGTAGGCAAAGTTCACTGTCCAAACTGCGGTCTCGTATCACCTGATGCAGATTACGAGGGATTCGACTTTAATCCTCAGAATAGAACTCTTGCTGTGCGCGAAAAAGACGGTGACTTTACATACAATCTGGGCTCAAGCTCAGTATTCAACGCATTTAACTACATGGCTGTAATTTCTTATTTCCGCTCAAGAGGCATGTCAAAAGAAGATCTAGCAGGATACCTAAACAAAGTATCCCTTCCGGCATCTCGTGAAACAAAAACAACTGTAAACGGAATCGAGATTTTCACAAACATGTGTAAGGGCCAGACAGGAAGCTCGGCTTCTGTTGTATTCGAATATCTATCAAAAGAGGATGCTAACATAGAAATCGTTCTTCTTGTAAACGAAGAATACTGGGATATCGACGGAAACGAAACTATCACATGGCTATACGATGTTGACTACGAGCTTCTAAGAAGTGACAATATCAAGAAAATCATCATAGGCGGACCTATATATGCCGACTATAAGTTGAGGTTCAAAATGGCCGGTCTTCCAGACGAAAAAATCGTCTGCATAGAAGACGAAGATAAACTTATAGACTATGTAACATTCGACGGAATAGACAGAATCTACGTGCTTCACGAAGTAAACTGCGTAACAAAAGGACGCAAATTCAAAGAAGCAGTAGAAAAAAAGCTTAAGGGGGAATTATAGATGAAAATAGAAATACTCTTTCCCGAACTTGTAGTTCTTTTCGGAGAAAAAGCAAACGCTCAGTACATCGAAAACTGCCTTCCTGAAGCAGAGGTTGTATATACAGCAAACCACGAAAAACCAGCTTTTACAGAAGGCGACGTTGACTTTGTATATATTGGCTCAATGTCCGAGGAATACTACGAAATCGCACTGGAGACTCTCATGCCATACAAGGCTGAGTTAGAAAAATATATAGACGAGGGCAAGGTATTCCTTGCAACAGGCAATGCAATCGACCTTTTCGGAAAAGAAATACGCTGGAACAAAAAAGTTATTCCTGCTCTCGGAATCTTTGATTTCTACGCTGTAGTAGACAGAGATAACAGACACAACTCATGGTTCCTTGGAGAATTCGAAGGCATCAAAATTGTAAGTAACAGAAGCATCTTCTCGCGTCAGTACGGTGGAGAAGACACACCGTTCATCAAAAAGCTAGGTGGATTTGGCATGAATGACGAAACTGATGTAGAAGGCGTAAGAAAGAACAATTTCTACGCAACTTCTCTTTTGGGGCCTTTCCTAATTACAAATCCTCTGTTCACAAAACATATCCTAAAAGAAATGGGAACAGATGGAGCGCTCTGGAACGAGGATATTATAATGGAAGCATATCAGAACAGACTTGCTAAATTTACAAAACCAAATCCTAGATTCGTAATGAACGATCACGGTTGATTTAAAACAAAAAGGACCTTTCACTGGCCTTATGGCACAGGACGAAAGGTCCTTTTATATTTCCGTTCTTACGATACTTTTATTTGTTCATTACAGCTTCGAATACGTGTCTTGAGCCTCTACCGTCCGGATGATGCTCAGGGAAATTGTAAAATACGTGTCCCGGATATTCGTTTCCTTCTATCAGGCAAGGTCCTTTTTCGGAAATCGCAACGTCCCAACCTACATATCTTACTTCTGGCACGAAGGTAGCAGCATCGAGAACCATTTTTCTGATTTCATCAAACTGCGGAACCTGAAATCCTACAATTGATTTACCTGTCACAGGATGAGTGCTGTAAGCGTTATTTTCGCCATCAACAGCAGGGCAGGATATGATACCTGTCTCAATGTCAACCGGTGTAAGCATTCCACCATTACAGAAATTATCTACAATACCATCTCTTCCCATACGTAGATAAGCCGCAATCAGTGTAACCTTATCCCCATCAACAAAGGTAATCGCCCTGATAGTATTAACGCTGCTTGGGTTAAGAGAAGACATTGCCTCTACCTGGATAATTCTCTCCTCTGCAAGATAAGGCATAAGCTCCTTGCATTCATCGAAGGATTCCATAACAGCCGCCATCTTCTTGACACCATCTCCGTGAGTTCCATCGACAGGTTTCACGATAAAATCGCTTTTACCCTCAATAAACTTTGCAAACGCATCTTTATCTTCCTCACTATTAACCATAACCCAGTCACGTTTCAGATACTTCTCAAACTTTCTGTTAAAATCAGCCTTGTCCTGGAAATAGTGAACATAGTCAAAGTCATTGTATTTCACAACATACTGGTTGTTCACACCTCTTGTAATTACATCCGCCTTCTGCTCATCTGTCATATTGTACATAGCAGCATTCATGTAATCGATATATCCGGCCTGATATTTGATGCCAGTTTTAACCACATCAAAGAAGAGCCACACTCTGTTTTTACCTGATTTCTTATGACACTTTCCCACAGTCTGAAAAAGCTGCTTATAGTCCATATCAAGAATTCTTCCAATCAAAAATTTTGCTTTTCCCATATACTCTTTCCTTTCTATTATCAAAGCCTTTCGGCTTTCTGATTTTGTTAAGCTGTAAATTCACTTCTATTATATTACCATGTATACGCAAAAATACAAAGTAAAATCTTTCGGATTATGACACGAGTATTTACTTTGATGTGCCCATATTTTGTCAATGCAAAAAAACGGGCGTTTTTTTGGTCTCATATGCAATTACATAGCCAAATTTAAGCATTTTTCGGATTTGAAAAATTTTATAAAATTATCAAATTATTGTGTTGATTATATTTTATTTGTATAGTACAATGAAGAAACATTGTTAAATTATGAACAATCAATTTTGGCATCACGACATCTATATGTTTTGGGAGGAATTTATTATGTATAAGCTATCAGCACTTGGTGCAGAATACAAGAAGAAATTAATCACAGCAGATCAGGCTGCCGCTATGGTTGAAAACGGAAGCAGACTTCACTTTGGTCTGGGCTGCGGTACAGTTGTAGATATAGATGAGGCTCTTGCAAGACGTGCAGACGAGCTAAAAGGCATAGAAGTTGTCAGCACAGTTGCTATCAGAAAAGAACCTTACAAGCTTTACCAGGCTACAGAATCAAACGAACAGGTAAAATTTGCTTCAGCACACTTCAGCGCTGGAGACCGTAAGATGTGCAAGGACGGACGCTGCTGGTATCTTCCTATGACATTCAGAGAACTTCCATCATACTGGACACAGAACGACTGCGGATATGACTATGCGTTCTTACAGGTTACACCAATGGACAAATACGGCAACTTCAACGTTGGACCTCAGGTTTCAGACGTAGTTGGAGTTCTTGCTGCTGCCAAGAAGGTAATCGTAGAAGTTAACGAAAACATGCCTTATGCTCTAGGCTATCAGACTCAGATCAATCTTGCAGATGTTGACTTTGTTGTAGAAGGAAGCAACACACCTCTTGCTGAACTTCCTACAAAGGCTCCATCAGAAACAGACAAGAAGATTGCAGCTCTTGTTGCTGACAAAATTAAGAATGACAGCACAATTCAGCTAGGTATCGGAAGCCTACCTCTATGCATCGGAACTATGCTTGCTGAATCAGACATCAAAAACCTAAACGCACATACAGAAATGTTTGTAGATGCTTACGTTGACCTATTTGAAGCAGGCAAAATCAAAGGCAACAAGCCTATCGACAAAGACAGAATGCTTTATACATTCGCAGGCGGAACTAAAAAACTTTATGATTTCATTGACAACAACCCAATCTGCTGCAATGCTCCTGTTGACTACATCAACGACGTAGGCGTTATCGCAAGCATCGATAACTTCGTATCAATCAACAGCTGCATTCAGGTTGACCTTTACGGACAGGTTTGCTCAGAATCAGCAGGCCACCAGCAGATCAGCGGAACAGGCGGACAGCTTGACTTCGTAATGGGCGCATATAAATCAAAGGGCGGACAGAGCTTCCTGTGCACTCCTTCAACAAGAGTACGTCCTGACGGCAGTGTAGAATCACTTATCGCTCCTACACTGACACCTGGTTCAATCGTTACTACTCCTAGAACTGCAACTCACTATATCGTTACAGAATACGGTATGGCTAACCTAAAGGGTAAGTCAACATGGGAAAGAGCAGAAAGCCTTATCAACATCGCTCATCCTGACTTCAGAGATGACCTGATCAAACAGGCAGAGAAAAACGGTATCTGGACTAAAACAAGCAAATGTTTCTAATACTATAATCATATAAAAACCAATTATTCTTATTACCAATGTAATTAAAAAGCGGTGCTTCCTCTCAGAAGCTGCCGCTTTTTGCTTTATATTAATTTAATTTTTTAGCTGATATCATTTCTTGCTAAAATTGCCGCCGGTGTCTTTCTAAGCGTTCCAAATACAGGAAGAAGTCCAGCGAGCATGTTAAATACAGCTATTATACCAAAGCTTATAAAGAACACTGCAGGGTTCATTATAAACTTTGCTCCTATAAACGATATATCTGTCGCCGCATTTATTATATATGCCATCACGCACATCGCAGGAAGGGCAGTTACAATTGTTATAGCGAGAATTTCTCCTGTAAACATTCTGTATATGTCCTTTTTCTTAAGACCGATTGCGCGAAGTACTCCGATTTCTTTGATTCTAGATAGGAAGGATGCTCTCAGAATCAGATAAATTTCGATTAGCGAAATCAGAACCATTACAGAAGCCATCAGTACAGTCATTAGAACTTCCTGTTTGATAGACTCCTTGTATTTTGTAAGGTCTTCTTCATATCTATCTGTAACTCTGATTTTTCCTCCGGAGAGAGCTTCTTTGACTTGGGCCTTGTCTTCTGCCGCTATCATGAGATTTTTCATGTCTGTTATGGTAGCCATCTCTTTTGTATGGTCACTTACATACATAGTGCTTCCGCTTCTCATGTCGCTATAGAATCCTGTTACAACTAGCTTATTTCCATTTACCTTTGTATCGATAGTTTTGCCGATTGCAACGTCATACATTCTGTCTTCACTTAGGATTACCTCGTAGTCATTTACGGGAGCACGGCCTTTGATTATAGAAATCTCACCCTTCTTTTCTGCAAGGCTATATGCCGCCATAGCAGGACCTGCATCTGGGCCTTCGTCCATTGCTTCCTCAGGATTTATAGAATAACCGATAATCTTGAGCATCATGTCATCATTTGAATATATAGAAGGGCTTCCCGCATCGCAGATTCCCGTAATTCTAAAATCATCAAGGCCTTTCATAGTAAGCCTTCTGCCAAGGAGGTCTTCTATGCTGTCAATTCCTATTCCTGCAGCACCGAAATCCTCGAGCATTCCCTTTGCTGTAATCTTGTCGACTACAAGCTCATATGCTCCATCTGTTTTTTCACCTGCAATCATCGTAGATTCATCTAGAAGGGATTTTCCTGCTATAGAACCTCCCATAGTTGTTCTGCCTGTCGTTGTCTGCAGATAATCGTCTAGAGGGAATTCAAATGTGACGATTGAATTTCCCGGAATCACGTATTTTACGCCTTCTGTATTTTGGAAGCGCTCGTACTTTTCTATGGTCAGCTTACCTGTATTTGCCTCAAGATAGTTTGTATTTACAGTGACAAATTTATCATTAGTTATGTTCAAAATGCCTGCTACATTGCTTGATGCATATATAACGAAGCAAGATGCAAGAACAAAACCGATAAGCAGAATTTTTCTGATTAAGGAAAAGCTCTTCAGCTTTCGGAATCCGTTTAGGAATGAACGTCCGAAAGGGAACACCGATGTGTATTTTCTTCTGAGCGATCCTTCGGAGCCTTCGTCGAATTTATCTAAGCTAAAATCATACTCCTCGTAGATGTCCTTTGATATTTGTCTATAATGGTCATCGACAAGCTCAACATTTTCGGACCCTTGTGCATATCTGCCACCAGTATCTACATATATATTGTTATCTCTGATTATGATTTTAACATTTAGACCTAGAGGCTCTTTGTCCGAGTGAACCTCTACATTCACGTTTTCAGAGGAAAACTCAGTTTTGCTCGGCATGTCTTTTAGATAGATTTTGTTATCGAGCCTGTAGTCGAGTTTTCCGTCATGTTCATTTTCTCTATCTTCGACAATTTTTCCATCTACAATCCGTACAATTCTATCAGCATAAAACTCTGCGATTTCGCGCTCGTGCGTTACAAGAATTACTAGCTTTTCCCTAGAAATCGCTTTGATTATGTTCATTATTTCTATCGTGTTTCCACTGTCAAGATTTCCAGTAGGCTCGTCTGCAATTATGACAAGAGGATTTTTTACGATTGCTCTTGCTATGCCTACTCTCTGTCTTTCTCCACCGGAAAGGGTTTTTGCAGGTCTGTTTCTATACCTTGCAATTCCAACCTTTTCAAGCACGTACATGACGCGTTTTTCTATATCATCGCGATCTTTCATGCCCATCATCTTGAGAACAAGAGACACGTTTTCAAATACAGTCGCATCTTCTATTAGATTATAGTTTTGGAATATGTATCCGATCTGGGCATTTCTTATTTCATCACGCTTTGAGCTTGATCTACAAGTTATTTTGTTGTCGTTTAGATATATTTCTCCGCTGTCTACGTTGTCTAGACCTCCGATTGCGTTAAGCAGCGTAGTTTTGCCACATCCAGACTCTCCGAGAAATGTCACAAGACCTTTGTCTCCCAGCTCGATTGAGGTGTTTCTGATAGCTTTGATTTCGTTCTGTTTTCTTTTGTTAAAAGATTTGTTTACATTAGTAAGTCTTATCATTTTCTACACCTCCTCTTTGTATGCATTCATCGCAGTCTTTTTGAACATGGCTTTTGCATATCTTCCTGCAAGAAGTAGTGTCATCACGCAAAGTACAGCATAAAGAACTACGTAGTTCACTGGCTCAAGGTACAGAGTCAGGTTTGCGATGAAATCAGGAAGGCTGATTATAGAAGCTTTTGCCATATAAAGGACTGCTCCAGAAATAGCAAAGGCGATATTAAATACTACGAACATATCTGCTGTGAGTATGCCTCTGCAGTTACCTCTAGATGCTCCTAGCATTCTAACTGTTGAGAAATATACGTTTCTCGACTTGTAAATCAGCTTGATTACAAAATATGTTATAAAGAACATGAATATCATCATCGCCGCCATTACAGCAAAGCGAAGAGCGTTGTTCATCATTATTCCGAATTTGTTTGTCGCGCTAGCTGCTTTGTTAATATAAAGGCACTTATATCCTTCATCTTCTATTGCTTTTATCGTCTCCTCGGATTTCATTATTTTGCCCATCAAAACGGAAACCTGGAAATTGCCTTTGTCATATAGGCTTCCCATATCCTTAGGATTCATGAAAATCTGTCCCCAAACCTCGTCGGAGTTAATTCCAAGAAGCTTCTGCATGTTCTGCGTATTGTACATTGCCGCAACGCTGAATGATTTTGTTTCTTCGAAATATATATTCTTAGTCTTTATATCAAAGCTCTTCCAGAGGGCGTTTCCGTATGGATAAACCTGGTAGCCTAGCTCCTCCGGAATATATACGTATCCTTCTGGCACTCTGTCTGATGCCGTAAGAGGGTGGCTTACGCCGCTTATTATCTTTCCGCCAACATAATATTCGTGGGCACAGGAATGAGATGTTTCTGTCTGAAGAAGCAGATTTGTTCCTTCCGGATTCATTACAAGAAAACCATCATAGTAGTAGGATGTTGTCCTTAGCTTTTCCTTTTCCTGCTTACTCATATATCCATAGCCTGTAATCGTGATATCCTGAACTGCGTATCCGCGATTTGAAAGGCGGAATGTTTTACCGATAATGCCATCCTCCATCATGTGATCTGCATAGCTACCTTTTTCTATAACAAGAAATCCTTCTGCCGCATTCTGAGGCATCCTGCCAGCTTTTATATTGTCCTCACGTCCCTTCATTTCGGAAACCTGTAGCGACATATATGCATCATCTGAGCTTATATCAACCTGAGTATCAAGCATTATGTCTTTTTCTACAACGTCTTTGACATTTGGCATCGCCGCAAGCTTTTCTATGTCAGCTTCTGTAAACAGTGATTTGTCGCTTTTTTGTACGAGAATTCTGTCTGGAGTAGTGCCTCTAAAGAATTCACTGTATCCCATGGAATAGTTCAGAGTTTTCATCTGGCTATATGTAGAATATGCTCCGAAGGTTCCCATGCACAGAAATATGAATACAAATAGAAGCAAGATGAACTTAGGAACAATGTTAAAAGTGTTTCGCACTCCAAGCCTCACTACGTTTTTAGAAGAAAGCTTTCCCGTTTTAGATACGGATAGGCTCTCGTCATTGCTAGCTTCTTTGATAGGCTCAGATGGCTTAACATCTAGCTTAACTGAATCTACATCTTCCTGCTCAATTTCTGATACATTTCTAGGTCTTAGCGTCTTGTCTTCTAAGATTTTACCATCGTGCATTGTTATCTTTCTTGTGACAAACTCCTCTACCTGGTCATAGTTGTGAGTTACTATGATTATCAGTTTATCCTTCGAAAGCTCGTTCAGAAGTCCTATGATTGATTTTGCTGACTCACTATCAAGATTTCCTGTAGGCTCATCGGCTACAATTACAGGAGTCTCAAGGGCAAGGGCTCTTGCAATTGCAACCCTTTGTTTCTGTCCTCCCGATAGCTTTGATGCTTTTGTCTTGACATACTGCGTAAGTCCAACTTTTTCTATTATTTCCATAACCTTTGGCTTTATATCTTGCTTTCTGTATCCGTTAAGAAGCAGTACAAGCTCTATATTTTGATATACTGTATAGCTGTTTATCAAATTGAAGGTCTGAAATATATTTGCTATGTATTTTTTTCTGTATTCTTCCAGCTCATCTGTGCTGTATCCGCTTGTAGGCTGACCGTATATGTACATTTCGCCTTCCTCGTAAGAGTCTAGTCCCGAAATAACATTAAGAAGGGTTGACTTTCCCGATCCGCTCTCGCCCGTTATGGCAACAAATTCGCCCGGCTCAAAGTTCAGACTCACCTTACTGAACCCGCTTGTTACAACACCATTTGCGGAGTAGAACTTTGATATTCTCTCTAGCTTAAGCATGGCTGTTTCTCCTCTCTCATTTTTTGTGATTTGATTATAGCATAACAAAAACTTCGAATGGGATTTCTTAACATTATTTAATAAAATATATTATAATTTTAATAAATTCGTAAGAAAAAAGATGCCTGCAGCATTTTCTGTAAGCATCTTTTGTTTGATTTCCTAGCAATGAAGTATGATATCCGATACAAGCTGTTTCTTTCTCGAAACTACACCCGGAAGATAAGCCATATCTCCGTTTTCGTCGTGAATCTCGCTCATGTGACCTGCAAAAGCACTTTTGATAATTGCCTCTGCATCCTTTCCGGCATAAAGTAGGCCAGAGCTTTCTTCTAATATATCTGTCATCATTAAAGAACATCATGTCCACATCCTGCTCTTCTAAAGCTCTGTTCATGAATTCTGTCAGAGGCTTTCTGAGATGATCAAGTTCTGCTCTATTTGTCGATGTAATCTGTCCTACGCCAAAGGATACTGATTCCGCCTGGAATTTCTTGAAGTCCTGGTAGAAAAGCTCTTCAGGCGTTTTTCCCCTCAGGTCACTTCCTGCCTCAAACATCTTTGCCGCATACTCTGGAATATCTATCCCAGCAATTTCTGCAAGAGCCTCTGCAGCCTGCTTGTCCATCGGAGTGCAAGTAGGGGATCTAAACATCAAAGTGTCGGATATGATTGCACTGCACAAAATTCCTGCAATCGGCTTTTCGATTTCAACACATTTTTCTGTGAACATCTGATATACGATTGTAGCCGTGCAGCCAAGTGGCTGGTTTCTGAAAAATACAGGACCTGTCGTATTGACTGAGCCTGAGCCTATTCTGTGATGGTCGATAATTTCTTTGATTTCTGCATATTCTAGGCCTTCAACACCCTGATTTTCCTCGTTGTGGTCAACCATTATTATCGATTTTCCCTTCGCTCCGAGGAGATTTCTTCTAGAAATCATTCCTATATATTTTCCGTCTTCATCGACAACAGGGAAGTCTCTGTAGCGCTTGCTTGCCATGATTTCTCTTACATCGTCGATATACTCAGTGTCTTCGAAGGTAATTAGGTTTTCTGTCTTCATAAAATATGACACAGGGGCACTTTGGTTTATGAGTCTTGCCACAAGGAAAGTTTCATACGGTGTTGAAATTATAGTGCATCCGCGTTCAGCCGCAAGCTTTTTGATCGTCATCGAAACCTTTGCTCCTACACATACGATTATACATGCCGCACCCATTTCGATTGCGCAAAGCTGTGACTCATATCTATCGCCAAGGATAACCATGTCGTTTTTATCTATGTAATCTTCCATTCTATCAGGATTTGCCGCAGCGATCAAAACCTTTCCTTTGCTGAAATAGCTGTCCTCGTCTCCAACAATAATCTCTCCGTCGATTGTTTCTACAATATTCTTGTAGCTTGTGTCGGCTCTCGAAAGTATGTCGTTATCTAGAATATTCATGTAGGATTTTGCCACATCGCCCACAGAAATCATACCTTCTAGGGTTCCATATCTGCTTATTACAGCAAGGCTTCCCACCTTCGCCTCCTGCATTGTAGTCCATGCATTTCTTATAGAAATCTCGCTTGTGATGCCTTCTGTCTCTCTGATTTCGATATCTTTTACCTGCGTAGTGATATTATCAACAAAGTCAGGCGCCTTTACACCAAAATAATCGAGAACAAAAGAAGTCTCGTTGTTAAGGTCTCCCGCTCTCAGTGGAACGAACATGTCTCCTTCTGTTTTTTTCTTTAGATTAGCATACCCGATTGCAGAGCATATAGAATCTGTGTCGGGATTTTTGTGTCCTATTACATAAGTTTTTTCCATATATCAAATTCCTTCCTCTTTGAATATTTCCTAAAACAAATAATTTAATCCGTTTAGTTATGAAATATTTTTTTCACACTTTTGTGGCAGAAAAATTTTGCCACATATATATAATATATTGATAAGCCCGAGATTGCAATGTTTATTGTACCCAAAATCTTGAATACCCGATTTATAGATGGTATAATATTACTTTAGTATAACTGGATTTAAACGAAGAGGTTTTTTATGACAAACAACTATACAAGCCCGCTTTCGGAGCGTTATCCGAGCAGAGAAATGAAATATCTTTTCTCACCCGAAAAAAAATTCAGAACCTGGAGAAGGCTCTGGATTGCACTTGCAGAAGCGGAAAAGGAGCTAGGTCTTGATATCACACAAGAGCAGATTGACCAGCTCATCGAATTCAAAGACGATATAAACTTTGATGTGGCAAAGGCAAGAGAAAAAGAAGTCCGCCACGATGTAATGAGCCACGTTTATGCATATGGCGAGCAGTGCCCCGATGCAAAGGGCATAATTCACCTTGGTGCTACATCTTGCTATGTAGGAGACAACACTGACCTTATAATAATGTCAGAGGCCCTCTCCCTCATAAAGACAAAACTTGTAAACACAATTTCAAAGCTTGCAGACTTTGCCCAGAAATATAAGGATCTGCCTACTTTAGCTTATACACACTATCAGGCAGCCCAGCCTACTACAGTAGGAAAAAGAGCAACACTGTGGATTCAGGACTTTGTTATGGATCTCGAAGACTTAGAATACGTTCTTGATTCAATCAAACTCCTTGGCTCCAAAGGCACTACAGGAACTCAGGCTTCCTTCCTTGAACTCTTTGATGGAGACCACGAAAAGTGCAAGGAGCTTGACAGAAAAATCGCCGAAAAAATGGGTTTTTCCGGATGCTACGCAGTTTCCGGACAGACTTATTCAAGAAAAGTGGATAGTCGCGTGCTTAATGTTCTTTCATCAATAGCACAAAGCGCTCACAAATTTTCTAACGATATAAGACTTCTGCAGCACATGAAGGAAATCGAAGAGCCATTCGAAAAACATCAGATTGGCTCATCTGCAATGGCATACAAGCGAAATCCTATGCGCTCAGAAAGAGTAGCAGCTCTTGCAAACTACGTTATTTCCGACACGCTGAACCCTGCAATTACAGCATCTACTCAGTGGTTCGAAAGAACCCTAGACGATTCAGCAAACAGAAGAATTGCAATCAGCGAAGGTTTCCTTGCTACAGACAGCATCCTTGAGCTTTGTATCAATATTTCCGACGGTCTTGTAGTATACCCTAAAGTAATCGAGTCTCATCTCATGGCTGAGCTTCCGTTCATGGCAACAGAAAACATCATGATGGATGCAGTCAAGGCAGGAGGAGATAGACAAGAGCTTCACGAGAGAATCAGAGTTCACTCGATGGACGCTGGAAAAGTCGTAAAAGAACAGGGTCTTGCAAATGATTTAATCGATAGAATAGCAGAAGATCCTGCCTTTAACGTAAGCAGAGAATCGCTTCAGAATCTCCTAAAACCGGAAAACTACATCGGAAGAGCTCCTGAGCAGACAACAGAATTTCTTGATACAGTCGTAAAACCTGTACTAGAAAAGAACGCTGATATTCTTGGAATTGAAGCAGAAATCAACGTATAAACCATGTCGGCTCATGCCGGCTTTGAGGAAGGAAATATAACTATGATAAAAGCAATAGTCGGAGCCAACTGGGGCGACGAAGGAAAAGGAAAAATCACTGACGTTCTTTCTAAAGAAAGCGATATAATCGTTCGTTTTCAGGGCGGAAGTAACGCCGGACACACAATCAAAAACGACTACGGAAAATTTGCACTTCACATGCTTCCGTCAGGAGTTTTTTATGGACATACTACAAGCGTCCTAGGAAACGGTGTGGCTCTTAACATACCAGGCCTTATCAAAGAGCTAAACTCAATAACAGAAAAGGGCATTCCGATGCCAAAGCTTCTGATTTCAGACAGAGCTCACATCGTTATGCCTTACCATATTCTGCTAGACGAATACGAAGAAGAACGTCTCGCAGGAAAATCATTTGGTTCAACAAAATCAGGAATCGCGCCATGCTACTCAGACAAGTACGCAAAGATAGGATTCCAGGTAAATGAACTATTCATGCCAGAAAAGGAACTCAGAGAAAAAATCGAAAACGTATGCACAATCAAAAACGTTCTCTTCGAGCATCTTTACAAAAAGCCTCTGATTTCACCTGACGAAATCTATAACACTATGATGGAATACAGAGAAATGATTAAGCCATATGTGGCAAACACATCTGCGTTCCTTCATAAGGCAATCGAAGAAGGAAAAAATATTCTTCTAGAAGGCCAGCTCGGTGCAATGAAGGATACTGATCACGGAATCTATCCTATGGTTACTTCATCATCAACACTTGCAGGATTTGGCTCAATCGGAGCAGGAATCCCACCATACGAAATCAAAAATGTCGTAACAGTAGTCAAAGCATACTCATCAGCTGTCGGAGCAGGGGCATTCGTAAGTGAGCTGTTCGGAGAAGAAGCTGACGAGCTCAGAAGACGCGGTGGAGACGGCGGCGAATTTGGTGCAACAACAGGAAGACCTCGCCGTGTAGGCTGGTTTGATGCAGTAGCCACAAAATACGGCTGCCGCATGCAGGGTGCAACAGAGGTTGCTCTCACAGTAGTTGACCCGCTTGGCTATCTAGATGAAATTCCAATCTGCATAGCATATGACATAGACGGATACGAAACAACAGACTTCCCTAACACAACATATCTTTATAGAGCAAAACCAGTTCTCAAGAAACTTTCCGGCTGGAAATGCGACATCACAGGTATCAAAGCATGGGATGATCTACCAATCGAATGTCAGGAATACGTAAACGAAATCGAACGCCAGATCGGTGTTCCTATCACAATGGTTTCTAACGGTCCGGGAAGAGACGATATCATTTCCCGCAAACCGTTGATTTAATAAACTACATCTATCAAGGCAAATAAAAAAGAAAGAGGGTTTGTATTATCATGTACAAAGAAGCAATTAGACCTGCATGGGCAGAAATCAATCTGAGCAATTTCGATTACAACATCAAACAGATCAAAGCAAAGGCAGACGGCAGAAAGCTTATTGGCGTAATCAAAGCAGATGCATACGGACACGGCTCTGTAAAATGTGCTGAAGTTCTGAGAGCAAACGGTGTTGAAACTTTTGCTATCGCAACTCTCCAGGAAGCAATTACTCTGAGAGAAGCAGGTGCAACAGAAGAAATCATCATGCTTGGACTGACTCCTGATATGTATGCTGATGTAATCGTTGACTACGATATCACTCCTGTAGTATGCAATGCAGAAAATGCAAAGGCATTCAGCGATGCAGCAAAAGCAAAAGATAAAACAGTTTCAGGTCTTATCGCAGTAGACACAGGAATGGGCAGAATCGGCTATCTTGCTGACGATACTGAATTCGCAATCGAAGATGTCAAGAAAATCGCAGCTCTTGAAAACTTCAAAATCAAAGGTATGTTCTCACATATGTCAACTGCAGATGCTGCAGACAAAACATACTCACATGAACAGGAAGCAAAATACAACGCCTTCTATGAAGCTCTAACAAAAGCAGGAATCGAAATTCCATTTAGAACACTAGCAAACAGTGCATCAATCATGGAACTTCCATCAGTATACTTTGACGCTGTACGTCCAGGAATCATCCTTTATGGATGCTATCCTTCAGACGAAGTTGACAAGAACCAGCTTTCACTGAAACCTGTTATGTCTATCAAAGCTAACATCGTTCACCTAAAAGACGTACCTGAAAACTTCTCAGTAGGCTACGGCAGAAAATACATCTCCGAAAAACCTGCAAGAATCGCTACACTTGCTCTTGGATATGCTGACGGATACCCAAGACCATACTCAGCACAGGCAAAGGTTATCGTTAACGGAGTAGTATGCCCTGTAGCAGGAAACATCTGTATGGACCAGTGCATGGTTGACGTATCACAGGTTCCAAACGTTAAAGTTGGCGACGAAGTTATCGTAATGGGTTCAGACGGCGTTAACTCAATCACAGCAGATGACATTGCAAATGCAACAGGAACAATCAACTACGAAATTTTCTGCGCATTTGGACAGAGACTTCCAAAAGTTTACGTAAAATAAAAAAATAGAAAACAGCTGGCTTTGACATGCAGAGCCGGTTGTTTTTTTACAAAAATTTAATCAAATTCCCTGTTTTGTTTTAACATGAAAAGGGTATAATAAGCTCGGTAGAATAGAAGAGAGAAGAAAAAGAGAGAAAGAAAGAGGAAAATATGGAAAAACTAAGAGAAAAGAAGGGCTTCATATGCGACATGGATGGAGTCATATACCACGGCGAAAGACTTCTTCCCGGAGTAAGGGAATTTGTTAACTGGCTATACGATAATAACAAAGAATTTTTATTTTTAACTAACAACAGCAGCAAAACACCACTTGAGCTAAAGCTTAAGCTTCAGGCTATGGGACTTGATGTTGACGAATCACACTTTTACACAAGTGCTCTTGCAACAGCAAAATTCGTCAGCGAGCAGACATATCACTGCAGTGCATATGTAATCGGAGATCCTGGCCTTGTAGGCGCTCTTTACCAGGCAGGTGTAGTTATAACAGACAAAGATCCTGACTATGTTATAGTAGGCGAAAGTGCAAACTATAACTACGAGTCAATCTGCAAAGCAGTTAACCTAGTTCGCGCAGGCGCAAGACTTATAGGAACTAACTGCGACCTTACAGGCCCTACAACAGAGGGAATTATCCCTGCATGCAAGGCCCTGATTTCACCTATCGAGATGGCATCAGGCAAAAATGCATACTACGTAGGAAAACCAAATCCGCTAATGATGAGAACCGGTCTTCGCATGCTAGGTGTACACTCAGAAGACGCTGTAATGATCGGTGACAGAATGGACACTGATATTGTATCCGGAATAGAATCAGGTCTTGATACAGTTCTTGTACTGTCAGGCATCACAAGCAGAGAAGAGGTTGACCTTTACCCATACAGACCTAGACTAATTCTAAACGGCGTAGGCGACATTGCAAACGAATAAAAGGTAAACTTAAAACCAAACAAAATTACCAAAAGCTGTAATCATGCAATATGCATATTATAGCTTTTCTTTTTGTCATTATCCATTCAAAACATCTCACTAAATATTCTGAAATCAGATAATCAACCCTTGTTGTCCACACTAATACATGATAAAATAGCTATGTGTTTTTATACTTCTACTTTAGTTATGAGGAGGGGAGCTGCATCATGGCAGCTTAATTAATAATATGGAAAACAACTTTAACAAATCAAAAGAAACAGGAACCTTCGCCGATTCAGTTTTTCTCGGCGGACGCATTTTTACAATGGACAAAAACCTATCAGAGGTTGAGGCTGTTGCATGCCGTGACGGCAAAATAATTGCAGCAGGAGACGAAAGCCTTGTGAGAGAGCTTTGTTCAGCTGATACAGAAATTCATGACCTTGAGGGAAAATTCATGCTCCCAGGCTTTGTTGATGCTCATAGCACATTCATTCTTGATTTATTCAGCGAAAAATATCTAAATATAGACCCTGTATGGGATCTTGACACTATTCTTAGAGAGGTAAAGGACTACAGCATCGAAAACTACGATCAGGACGTACTGTTCTGCTACGGATTTAGCACCGATGTTTTAGAGGACTATCCGGATCCTGAGGATTTGTTCGAAATGCTCGACGAAATTTCTACAGAGCAGACTATTGTTCTTCTCGCTGGTGATGGCCTTACACTTTGGATGAACACTACTGCAGCTCACATTCTTGACACTACTATGGCCGATAACAACCTAGAGTTTCTATCACCGATCCAGGCTCTTATGATGCTCCTTGATTTCGACGATGAGGCAATGGATGAGCTTTTTGCAGAAAAGGCAGAAGAATGGACCGAAAGAGGTTTTACATCATTACTCAACCTTTATTCTCCGGAATATTTCGATGCGATGACAACAAAGCTGATAAGCAAGCGAGTAGGGGACAGCGAGCCTATGCTTCAGAGAGTCATGATGAGCAGCTACGTAAACGCTCCTATCGATCCATTTGGTGTTTCTCAGATTCTCGTAGCAAAAAAAACTCATGCAGATCTTTTTAGCGGAATGCTTTATGCTGACTTTCTAAAGCTTCAGCTCCTTGACAGCGACGAAATAGACACTGTACCTGCAGAAATCGCAGAAGAAATGTGTAAATCGGCAGCAAAGCTTGGATTTAATGTTCATATAGATGCTGCAGATAAACGCTCAACTAAAGCAGCTTATAGAATTTTTGACGATATAAGAAACGCAGGATATGATGAGCCAACTCTTGTAATTGCAACCGATCACAAGGTTGATAAGGAATTTCTCTCAGAAATCAGTAACGCTGACAAAATAACAGTGACACGTGCCACTGCCTTCTGCCGTGAAAGCGCTGTTAAATACTCCGAATCAATACAGGAGGCCGTTAAGCTTCTGACATCTAATGCGGCAAAGATAGTTGGAAAGGGTGATATGCTCGGCTCTATCGAACCGGGAAAATTCGCTGACTTTGCTATATTCAGCGAAAACCCTTTCGAGCTTACACTCAAAGAATTTTCGAGACTTGAGGCTGATGCTACAGTCATCGGAGGAGAAGTGGTATATGATGTAGAACTTGATAATATGAAGATTTTATACGACTCAATCATTGGCTCGCCAATGTAAATTTTCTCATCTTCACACAATCTACACATTACACATTTATAATTATAATGTTCAATAAAGTTTGTTTATCTTACAAACTTTCCTTCTTTTATTGAATACACACACTTTCGGAAAAAGACCTTCGTTGTGAAATGAAGGTCTTTTTCTTTTTTGATTTATTTAATTGTTTCTGTTTCAAGATATGTTGACTCGGCGCGACGCTTTGATCCGTCCAGATGGTCAGCCATTGCTGCCTTTGCACCTTCTACGTCTTTTTCTTCTATTGCCCTAAGAATTCGTCTATGTTCATTCAGAACCTCAATCAGGTACTCTGTGTTGTAGAATACGACTTTTCTTGTCTGATCTATGTAGTCCTTGTAAGATCTGAGAACCTGTGCCATGAAACGACTTCCAGCAACTTTGTAGATTATGTCATGAAAGCCTTTATTCATCTGAATCGCTTTTTTGCTTTCCCTGCGCTCTGTATAAAACTCCATAAGGTCGCACTGCTCATTCAGCTCTGCGATTTCCTCGTCGGTAATACGATCTACAGCCCATTCTACAGTAAGCACCTCTAGCGCTTTTCTTACAGAATATATATCGTCGATGTCTCGTTTTGTAAAACCTTTTGCAAAACATCCTTTGTTAGGAACATATTCTATAAGTCCTTCTTTTTCTAGCTGTCTGAAAGCCTCTCTGATAGGGGTTCTGCTTACTTTCAGTTCACCTGCTATTTTTGTTTCTTTTATTTTTTCACCAATACAGTATTCGCCTTTTAATATACGCTCTCGTACTATATCTGCGATTTCGTCAGTTAGAGAAACTGCGGCTGAAAAACTGTTTGTCTCACTCAAGAGTTACACCTCCCTGAACACTTTCTTTAAAAATATCATATCTTTAAGTGTACATTTATTGTACAGTAAATACAAGGGGGCATTTCGCCTTTTTTAAAGTAATTAATCAAATAAGGTGGATTTGCATATTTTTTCCATCATCTGGATCTGGTTAAGTTATATATCGATAATATATTATTGCAGTCTTAAAGATGTCAGAAAATACTGTTTTTAACTTGATTCAACATAACGCCTGTGCTATTATGTAAAAAACTAAGTACATATTCAAGGAGAAAGCATTAAGCTACAAAAGCAAAAGGGGTGGGTCGTTATGAAATACGATAATAAAGATCGGAAAATAAGTATATTGTAACAGTTCTTTTCAATTCTATTTATGGTGTTCCTATTACTTAGAGATATGTATAAAGTAGAATTATTAAGTTCCGTTCCTAAAATAATTTTACTTATTATAATAGCCATAGCATTATTTGTTAATATACTATGTTTAGTTTACTGGATACAACAAAAGCATAGAATGATTATTCCATCATTTATACATTTTACAGCAACCATAGTTCTAAGTGCATTAATGCTATTTACTTAAAAAATGTCATAAAAAAGGAGAAGTACATACATACTTCTCCTTGATTAACTCTAATTAGTCTGCTACATATGGTAGTAGAGCTACGATTCTTGCTCTCTTGATAGCAGTTGTAACTTCTCTCTGATGAACTGCACAAGTACCTGTGATTCTCTTTGGAAGAATCTTACCTCTTTCAGTAATGTACTTCTTTAATTTTTCTACATCTTTGTAGTCAATTCTTTCAGTTTTATCAGCGCAGAACTGGCATACCTTTTTTCTTCTCATGCCACCACGTCTCTTATCCATCATGATATATGTCTCCTTTCTTTAGAATGGAACGTCATCGTCGATAAGCTGGAATGAATCCGGTCTTTCTTCGTCGACGCTGCTGTTAAAATCAGAGCTCTCATCTCTTCTAAATGATGATCCACCAGAAGGGCGGTCTCCCCATTCGAGGAACTGAACTCTATCAGCTACAACATCGGTTGTGTAAACTGTTACACCATCTTTGTTCTTGTAACTTCCTGTCTGAAGTCTTCCCTGGACTGCAACCAGTCTTCCTTTCTGGAGATATCTCTCGCAGTTTTCAGCCTGTTTCCCGAATACTGTTACTCTAGGAAAATCAGTCTGTTTTTCGCTGCCGCTTCTAACAGGTCTGTCAATTGCTAGTGTGAAACTTGCAACTGCCATCTGTGAAGCTGTGTATCTCACTTCAGGGTCTCTGGTTAATCTTCCGATTAGTATTACACTGTTCATGTGCTACCTCACTTCTTATTTTGCGTCTTTGTTGATGATGATGTGTCTCATAACGTCGTCAGAAATTCTAAGTCTTCTGTCGAGTTCTTTTGGAAGTTCTGGGCTTGCCTTGAATTCTACTACTACGTAGTAACCTTCAGCTTTCTTTTCGATAGGATATGCAAGCTTTCTCATTCCCCAAACGTCTACTTTTCCGATTTCGCCATCAGCTTCGATGATACCCTTAACTCTTTCGATAACAGCATCTTTCTTTTCCTCTTCTAAAGCAGGATTGATAATGAACATAACTTCATAATTAATCATATTTTTCACCTCCCTATGGACTAAATGGTGCCATACCTATTTATGGCACAGAGAATACATGCATAAATTTGCATGCCTTAATATTATATAACAGTTTTAGAAAAAATCAATACTTTTTTTGAATAAAGCTTGCCTTTTTATAAAAAATACCCGGAGAATTCAATCTCCGGGCAGTTATGTTTAGAATATAATGTGTGCAGCTAATACAACTACAGGGATACTGATGATTGTTCTTTCGATGAATAGAATGAACAGGTCGCTCAGTTTAACAGGAAGATTTGATCCTAGGATTACAGCTCCTGTTTCTGACATGTAAATCAGCTGAGTAACTGAAACTGCAGCTACGATGAATCTTGTCATAGGGCTTGCGATTTCTGCAGCAAGGATTGATGGAACTACCATATCTGCAAATCCTACAACCATTGTTCCACTTGCAGCTTTTGCTTCTGGAATCTGTAGCAGTTCAAAGATAGGGTAGAATGGAGCTCCTAGCCAGTCAAAGATTGGTGTTGTCTCTGAGATGATAAGAGCAAGTGTACCTGCTGCCATTATGATAGGTGTTACACCCAGCCACAGGCTAAGTACTGTTTTGCATCCATTCTTTAGATACATAGCAACGTTTCCGTTTGACTTTGCTTTTGTTACTGCCATGTGAAGTCCCCACTGAGGTCTTGTGAATCCGCTTGGGATAACTTCTCCGATTTCCTGTTTGTTATTGTGATAGTATGTGTCTTTCTTTCTTGAAAGAGGAGGTATTCTAGGCACGATCAGTGCACATGCAATACCTGCAAGAGCTACTGTTAGATAATATACTCCAAAGTAGTCAAGCATATTTACATTTTCCAGTACTACAAGGCAGAAAGTAATAGAAACTGCAGAGAAAGTTGTTGAAATTACAGCCGCTTCTCTTGCACTGTAATATCCTTCTTCGTACTGTTTGTTTGTAAGTGTTACACCGATTGTTCCGTCGCCGATCCAAGAAGCAACGCAGTCTACGGCTGAACGGCCCGGAAGCTTAAATATAGGGCGCATTACAGCTGTAAGGAATACACCTACGTATTCTAACAGACCGAATTCTGTTAGAAGAGGAAGAATAAATCCTGCTACAAGGAATATTGTAAACAGGCCACAGATGAGGTCAAACAGAATAAGTCCTCCTGTAGCATCTCCCCAGATAATTTCAGGTCCAATGTTAAATGCAACAAGAAATGCAAGAACTAGACCTACAAGTCTTGCAATCAGCCAGAAGTTTGATATATCGGCTATATCCTTTAGAAGCTGATTATTTTCTATCCATGCAGGCTTTGCAAATTTATATATAAGTGCAAGCACGCATGATACTACGATTGCAGCAATAACAAGATAATATACAGGCACTATGCTGCCTACACCTGCATTGATTTTCTTTGATAATACCGAAACCATTACGGTTGATTGTCCATCAACTTTGAACGGTGTCATAAGAAGCAGGACACCTAATATTGACGGAATAACAAATTTCAGGATTTCTCCCGCTGAGAATTTTTCTCTTTTTACATTGCTGTTTTCCATACACAATCCTCCAACGTTTTTTCACGTTCCTGACTTACACCTGACAGAGTGTTATACCCAAAGAACCTCCGGATAAAGGCCTTTGTCTTTCATTGCCTGAATTGCATCTACAACTCCCTGTTTGTCTTCTTTGTAAGTCACTCCATACCATTTGTCAGCAGATTTCAGTACTTTTACCTGAGCTTTGTCTTCTTTTAGAAGCTGATCTACAACTCCTGGAAGGAAGTATTCTCCCTTTAGCGGATTTGTTTTCATTGCATCATCAAGAAATGCAGGGAATCTATTTTCCATTTCTTCCATCATAGAATGGGTGAATCCCCAGAAATTCATTGATACAATTGTACCCTCGGCGAGAGGCTGCCATGTCTTCTCGTCGTCTTCTGTAAAGGCAATCTCTCCGTCAATTCTTTTGATCTTTGTTCTTTCGACAATGTCAACAAGCTTTCCGTCTTCTGAAACCTCACAAATACCTCTGGCAACATGTCCGTTTTCTGTAAGAGTTTTTTCGAGAAGGTATCCAACCATTGCATAATTGTACTTTCCATCGTCCTCTGCCTTTGAGAGAAAATCAAACATAGTCTGAAAGGCTCCAGGACCATAGTAGTCATCTGCATTGATTACAGCAAAAGGACCTTTCACGATTTTTCTTGCACTTAAAACTGCATGACATGTTCCCCATGGTTTAACTCTATCATCCGGCACGCTGTAGCCATCTGGAAGATCATTTAGCTCCTGAAACGCATAATGAACATTTAGATGTTTTCCGCTTCTGTTATCAATAAGAGCCCTGAAGTCTTCTTCGTTCTCTTTTTTGATAATGAAAACTACATCCTCAAATCCTGCCATCATTGCATCGTAAAGGGAAAAGTCAAGGATGATTTCTCCGCTTTTACTTATTGGATCTATCTGTTTCAGGCCGCCGTATCTACTTCCCATGCCAGCTGCCATAATGATTAATGTTGGTTTATTCATAATTACACTCTTAGATGTCTGTAAACATCTTGTCCCTTTCTTTAATTTA
>CAUWFN010000022.1:0-32053 GCA_963558075.1 uncultured Clostridia bacterium
ATTCATTTTATGCATTCAATTTTTATCTTTATACCTATATCTTTTTATCTTATGCATTCAATCAGAGTAGATATGTCAGCTTCACTTGCAGTTTTTGGATTTGTTTTTGTACATGTATCTGCAAGAGCTGCTTTGATCATTTCTGGTTTAAGCTCATCTAACTTTGAACCATCAACACCTAGCTCTGACAGTGTCTTTGGAATGCCAAATGTGTTTTGCATCTGTTTGATTTTTCTAATCAATCCATTAACTGCAACGGCTGTATTGGCATATGGAAGTCCCATAAGCTTTGCCATTCTCTGATACTTTCTTGCAGCAAGAGAAGGCTCTCCGTCAGTTTTTAGGCCAGCATTATACTCAATTACATGAGCTAGCATCATAGCATTACTCTTTCCATGAGAAATATGGAACTTCGCACCTACTGCATGTGCAATACTGTGGCAAATTCCAAGGCCAGCTGTATTGAAAGCCATACCCGCAAGACATGATGCGTTGTGAACCTTTTCTCTTGCAAGAAGATCATCCCCATCAGCATAAGCCTGAGGAAGAAATCTCACAAGAAGTGTTACAGCCTTTTCTGCAAGCGCATCTGTAAAGTCAGTTGACTCTGTTGAAACATAAGCTTCTAGCGCATGTGTCAGAGCATCCATGCCTGTATCTGCTGTTATAGACTTCGGCATAGTCTTTACTAGCTCAGGGTCAAGAATTGCTACCATAGGCTGAAGTGAATCGCTTACAAGAGGGTATTTGATGCCTTCCTGAGCGTTTGTTATTACAGAGAACTTTGTAACTTCTGAACCAGTACCACTTGTTGTAGGAATAGCAAAACATTCCTCAACATCGGGATAGTTCATTTTTACTGCAAGCTCTCTTATAGCCTTTGCTGCATCGATGGAAGAGCCACCTCCAACTGCAACCATGATTTCAGCTTTACTGTTTGCATATGCGGAAATTCCCTCTGCAACAGTCTCTATCGGCGGATCTGGCACGATTTTGCTGAAAACGCTTATATTGCAGCCTTCAAGATGACTTTTCACCTTGTCGCATACTCCCGATTTCACCATGAACTCGTCACAGACTATCAGGACATTTTTTCCCCTAACTCTATCAAGACGTCCAAGTGAATTTTCACCAAAATAAACGTTTGTACTTATACTGAATTCCTTCATTTTATTTTCACATAGCAGACCGTTTATATATCCGACCTGCCCCTCCTTATATCATTTATAACTTTCTGTATTCTGTATGAAGCAGCTTTTCTGCAAGATCACTTGCAGGAGCTTTGTAAAACTCGCTGTAAATTCGCTCCATTGCAGGATTGTCCAGAGAATTTCTAATCTGGCTTCTTCTGTCATCGTTATACATGCTCTGAATACGTCTGATTCTAGTATCATCAAGCACAGGAATTGCACCTAGCTGAGGTTGCCCCGCTCCGCTGATACATCCGCCAGGACATGTCATAACCTCAATGAAGTGATATTTAGAGATATCTCCTCTCAAGAATTCTTCTGCATTAGCTGTTCCATATATAACTGCAACGCGAATATTAAGCCCTGAAATGCTGATTTGAGCTTCTTTTACGCCGCATAGGCCTCTTACATCTTTGAACTCCAAAAGCTCTGCAGGAGGCTTTTCTCCGGTGATACACTGATAAGCCATTCTAAGGGCTGCCTCCATTACACCACCTGTATTTCCAAAGATTACGCCAGCTCCACTGCCCTTTCCAAGCATAGAGTCGAATTCTCCTTCAGGAAGCGAAACAAAATCGATTCCCTCAGACTTTATCCACTCTGTGAGCTCTTTTGTTGTAATAACAAAATCGTTATCTCTCATTTCCGGAACGTTTAAAATCTCACCTGCATCATTAAGCTCAGGTCTTCTGATTTCAGCCTTCTTCGCTGTACATGGAGTAACATTTATAGTCACAATGTCAAGCGGACTTAAGCCTGCCTTTGCTGCAAAATACGTTTTGATTGTTGCACCCTGCATGCCGATTGGACTCTTTGCTGTCGAAAGATTGTCTGTAAGCTCAGGATGAAACTGCTCTACATATCTTACCCACGAAGGGCAGCAGCTTGTAAACTGAGGCAAAGGTCCTTTTTTCTGAAGAATACGTCCGATTAGCTCAAAGCCTTCTTCGATTACAGTTAGGTCTGCAGAAAAAGTAACATCAAAGACATAATTTGCCCCCAGTGCTCTTAGCGCAGAAACCATTTTTCCCTCAACAAAGCGTCCCGCCTGGCCATAAAATTCGTCTCCGAGAGCAACTCTTACTGCCGGCGATGTTGAAAATATAACTACTTTCTGAGGGTCTGCTATAGCAGCTTTTACAGCTTCGACTTCGGATTTTGGCCTTATAGCCGTTTCCGGACAGCTTGCGGAGCACTGGCCGCAGGCTATACAGTTTTTCTCTGTATCAATGCCGGGTAGATCCTTTGATAATCTTCCGGCAACCCCTATCTGCTCCATACAAGCTGCAAGACAATGTCCACATTCTGTACAGAGCGAAGGATCTTTTATTATTGCAGGATTTCGGTCAGATACGAAAACGCATTGAGAATAATTATAAGTGTTCATATTTCAATACTCCTTTCGTCCCGATCATAAAATACCAAGGCCTTTTCTCTTCTCATCGATAACTTTTACGAGAGTTTCCGCTGATGAATCGATTTCTGTATCAATTACAAGTCTTCCACCTGTGATTTCAGGCATTTTGTTCGTCATAACATCTACAGCGATAGGGCTTCCTGTAACAAATGGAGGAAGTCCCAGATGCAGCGTAAATCCAAGAGCAAGGGCAAATACACCATCTGCAAGAGCCTGCTCCTCGAGCCACTGTGGAGCTGACATAACGATAGGAAGATCTGGAATATCAACACCTAGCTCTTTTGCTATTTCGCCTGCAACAAGCTCCATTCTTCCGATTGCAAGACAAGGACCAAAGTTAAGAACTGGCGGAATGCCAAGGCTCTTACATACTTCTTTTAGGTTGTCTCCTGCAAGCTCGCTTGCTTCAGGGCTCATGAGTCCGCAGTTTTCAAGACCGCCGCATGTGCAGCCTGCTGAAAGTACGAGTACGTCCTCTGCGATGAGCTTCTTTGCTAGCTCTACAGTAAATACATCGTGGCCTTTTGCATGTAGATTTGAGCATCCTACGATTCCTGCAATACCTCTGATTTTACCGCTCTTAATAAGCTCTATAAGTCCCTTGTAGTTTCCACCAAGGAATTTTTTGAGGCTTACTTCAGTAACCCCTGTAATTGCGTTGCTGTATCCGTGCTGAGCCATAGGGTTAACACGTTTTTCGCAGTCACAGCCGCAGTCTGATGCAACCTGAGAAATCAGCTTTTCTAGCGCACTAATGCCCTCTGCTGAGCACATTCCGGAGCACTGACCACCGAGTCTTTCCATAATTTCATCTTTTAGAGCGTTAACTGCTGAATTCTTTCTGTTTTTGTATGAATCTAGCGCTCTTTCTACGATTATTTTGCTCAGCTCACGTCTTGTTTCAAAGCTGAAAGGAACGTAGTCAGCATTTGCTTTCTTTGCCACATCATCTATACAAATCTGTGGAATATGAAGCTTATCACACACAGGCTCAATTCCCGGCAGAGTACAGTTAAATTCTGATACAACAAGATCTATGCAGCCAGTAGCAAGAACTGCCTCACTTGTATAGTTGTTTCCTGCATGACCACAGAAAACATCGCAGCCTGCTGTTTTTCTCAGCTGAAAATCTTGGCCAACACATGTGCATCCTACAATTTTCATATTTGCCGCACCGCAAGATTCAGCCATCTTCTGAACCTCATCTGATGCAAGGTATTCTTCTAAATCAGCAAAGAGAGCATGCTGATGACCTGTAATCATAATATTAATGTTTTCTGGCTTTACTACACCAATTCCAACAGGCTCAAAGCTTATATCGCCCTCGCCCATGATAACATCATTGATAAGGTTAGAAAGAACAAGTCCGTAAACACCAGTTGAAATTCCTAGTCTTAGACACTGCATAAGCATGTCTACAGGGTCTGAATTTAGGTTTGTAGACGTTTTTACAACTGCGTTGAAGATTTCGTCCTTTGCTCCTCCAGGAAGAATTCCTGTTTTGTTCCATAGATCAAAGCGCATAGGGTAAGCAAGGCGCTCTGTAAGTTTCATCTTTTCTTCTACAGGACTGTAAAGGTCAGCAAGTACAGCTTCTGAAACACGCTGAGCCTTTTCCCACTCGCTGTATCCTGTAACGCCAAGCATTGAACAAAGTCTATCTAGAGCCTCTGAGCTTCTGATTTTACCCTTTGATTTTGCAATCTTGCCAAGCTGCTTTGCTGCATTTTCTACTACATGGATATAACATCCGGAACCTGCTGCAACAGAACGGAGAAAGTTTCTCATTACGATAGTGTCCGCATCCGCGCCGCAGACTCCCTTTGGTCTTGACGGAGAAATTCTGCACGGACCGTTTGAACAAAGTCTACAGCATACACCCTGTAGTCCGTATCCGCACTTGTTTTTCTGGTCATCCATTCTGTGATGTGATGTTTCGATATCAAGTCCTGCTATATAGTTTTCCAGCACTTTGTCCGCATCAGTGCAGACAACTTTGTTTTTTTCCATATATTTCATCTCCCGATATATCCCTAAAAAGAACGGCGGGAGAATATCTCCCACCGCCGCATCTCTTGATCACAAGTTTAACTTTATTTTTCTTCTTTCTTTGCTGGAAGAATATCTTCAACTTCAGCATGTGGACGAGGAATTACGTGAACTGAAATCAGTTCTCCAACTCTCTGAGCTGCTGCTGCACCAGCATCTGTAGCTGCTTTAACAGCTCCAACGTCTCCTCTTACCATTACAGTAACAAGACCGCCACCTACGTGTTCTTTACCGATTAGGTATACGTTTGCTGCCTTTACCATAGCATCTGCTGCTTCGATTGAACCTACTAAACCTTTTGTTTCGATCATTCCTAATGCATCATACTTTGTCATTTCATTTTCCTCCTAAATGTTTGTTTTTTGTTGTTTGTTGTGTTGTGTTTTTCTGTTTTGCGTTTTTTGATTTTATTAGAATTTTATTTTCTGATCCTAATCTTTGATTTTGAGTTTAGACTCATAGCATTGGCTTCTTCTGTGTCTACGTGACATTCCAGTGCTGATGCGTCGTTTGCTCTGATTGCAACATTTCTGTAGATTCCTCCTCTTGGGCCGTCTACTTCGATGTCTACAATTTCTCCATCATGAACTCCTAGGCATGTTGCATCCTGTGGAGTCATATGGATATGTCTTTGGGCTACGATAAGCCCTTCTTTTATCTGTACTGAACCCTTAGGTCCAATAATTGTAATTCCCGGTGTTCCGGTTAAATCACCCGAAAGTCTTGCCGGAGCTGATGTTCCAAGTTTAAATCCGTCACCTGTTAGGATTTCAACCTGTGTCTTGCTTCTTACAGGTCCGAGAACTCTTACCTTTTCGATTGCGCCCTTAGGTCCTGCAATTGTTACAGTTTCCTTACATGCAAACTGTCCCGGCTGTGAAAGATCTTTGATTGGTGTAAGCTGATATCCTGGACCAAAGCAAGCATCCAGGTCAGCCTGTGAAAGGTGTAAATGGCGATTTGAAATTCCTACCGGTACTGCTGAATCTTCTTTCAGTTCGCTGCCGCATGATACTGACTTTGCAGCCTGAAGTAGCATGTCCAGAAGCGCTTCATAATTATCTGCCATTATTCTTCTCCCTTCATTGCTTTTACCATTGCATTGATCATATCTGTAAGCTGTGCAACATCGATTGGCTGATCGCTTGCTACAGGAGCTTCTGATGATCCGCCGCATCCGCATCCTACTGAGTATGAGATACCGCTGTTATTCTGCTGTGCTCCGTTCTGGTATTCAGCAGGTGATAGGTAATTATCTGTCTTGCATCCTGCCTTTGACATATCAGGTACATTTACAGGTCTTCCGCAGCTTGACATTGTCATTGTGCATCCACTACCCTGAGCCATTGTGTTTAGTTCAGGATGGTTAAATGTTGGATCGTCCTGAGCAAGTCTTGTGCAGTCCTTAAGTCCGTATGCTACTTTCTTAACGTTAACAAGGTGCATTGGGCTTAAGTTTTCTGAAATTGAGCTTCCGCCCCAAGTTCCGCATCCTAGAGTGAATGAAGGAAGAAGTCCTGTGCTTGCGCCTGTTCCTCCCATTGTTCCTCCTGTATTTACAAGTATACGTGATGCTGGTTTCTTTGTAAACTCCATAACTACGTTTCTGTCTTCTGTGTGAAGGCTCATTGTATGTCCGATACCGTTCTGAAGAAGATCGATACTTAGTTCACATGCTTCGTGCCAATCTTTTACAACGTAGAAAGCAAGTACTGTTGTAAGCTTTTCGTATGACAGTGGATATCCATCACCTACGCCGCCCTGTGCTCCGATTAGAACCTTTGTATCAGCAGGAACTGTGATTCCAGCAGCTGATGCGATTACAGTTGCAGCTCTACCTACAAACTTAGCGTTCATTGCATGTCCGCCGTTCTTGAATAGAAGCTTGCAAACCTTTGCTGTTTCTTCATCTGACATGAAGTAAGCACCGTGCTTTTTGAATTCAGCTACTACTGCATCCTTGTTGCATTCTTCACAGATAACTGACTGTTCTGATGCGCAGATTGTTCCGTTATCAAAAGTCTTGCTGGCCATAATGTTAGCTACAGCCTGAGGTACATTTGCTGTTCTTTCGATATATGCTGGTGAGTTTCCTGCGCCTACTCCAAGTGCAGGTACTCCTGCGCTGTAAGCAGCTTTTACCATTCCAGGACCGCCTGTTGCAATGATCAGTTTAATGTCCTTGTGGTGCATTAATTCGTTAGTAGCAGGCATTGAAGGCATTGAGCAGCATCCGATGATGTTTGCAGGTGCTCCTGCTTCTACTGCTGCCTGACACATCAGCTGTGCAGCTTTTAGTGTACATTTTGCTGCTGATGGATGTGGTGAAAATACAATTGCGTTTCTTGATTTAATAGAAACCATTGCTTTGAAAATTGCTGTTGATGTTGGGTTTGTTGATGGAACGATACCCATAATTAGACCAACAGGATCAGCAACATCCATTGTTCTTGCAATCGGATCTTCGTTAATAATTCCGATTGTCTTCATATCTTTAATTGCGTTATATGTCATTGTTGAAGCCATGTGGTTTTTGTAAGTCTTATCTTCAACCTTACCGAAACCAGTTTCTTCAACTGCCATTTTAGCAAGCATTACAGCGTTTTCTTCTGCAACCTTTACCATGTTGCGAAGAATTCTGTCAATCTGCTCTTCGTTATAGTTTGCAATCTGTTCAGTTGCAATCTGACCCATACGAACCAGATCTCTTACCTCCTGCACTGAACGCAGATCGTAATCCATATTCTCCATACCAGGCCCTCCTTTTTTCGGTCTTTATTTATTTAGTGTAATATTTTCTGAACTCTTCTAAGAGTGTCGTCTTGTTGGCCTTTGATATCACTCTTCCGGAAATTCCAAAGTCTTCGTACTCTCTTGCCAGATTTCTGAGTTTTACAACTTTGCATCCCCCTATGACTTCGAGAGCTTTTTCAAGACCATGCTTCTCTACTATATGATCCATATCAGCTTTGTGCATTTCTGCCGCATTTTCTGAAGATTCTTCGTGAACCTGCTTTACTTCTTTAGTCTCAGCATCAGGGGCCTCCTCTGCTGTTTCTAGCTCTGCTTCAGGCTCTTCAGCTACCTCAGCCTCAGGTGTTTCAACTACCTCGACCAAAGTTTCTGCTTTCTCTAAAACTTCAGCTTTCACATCAGGTTCTGTCGGCTCGAAAGCCTCAGCATCTACTTCAGCTTCTGCTAAAGGAGCTTCTTCAGCTTTTTCGTCTGTACAGATTTCCTCATGAAGTTCACAAAGCGGCACTGTGGAAATCACATTGTCTCCCAGTTCCTCATGAGGTCTTGGAATCACATGCTGAGAGATCAGAAGAGAAGGATCAATTCTGTTTACTGCTGCTGCCGCTGCATCGATAGAAGCCTTTACAGCTGCAACATCGCCCTTAACCATTACAGTTACAAGGCCGCCGCCAACAAAATCTCTCTCAAGAAGTCTTACTTCAGCAGCTTTCAGCATAGCATCAGCGCTTTCTATAGCTGCCAAAAGACCCTTTGTTTCTATCATTCCAAGTGCATCCATCGGCTACCTCCATTAGTGTGTTGCGTAGAACACTTTAACTTTGTCCGGTGAACCGAATTTCAGTTTTGCACCGTTCTGGAAGAACAGTACATCTCCAGGATGACCTGTAAATACTCTTCCGTCTTTTTCTACAGTCAGAGTTCCATCTACAACGTAGTAGATTTCCTGACATGCAACGTCCCATGGGAATGTGCAGTTTTCAATAGTGGAATGTCAATAGCTATTTTTTTAACAAAGTTTAAGAAAATGCTCCCGAAAACGCGCTTTTTTTGTGCTCCGGCTACATATTAAAATTAAAGAAAAAGAGACGTAATTTTACGCCTCTATTAATTTTCTGAATCTTTCATGTTATTCATTAATTCCAACGATATATTTTTTGCTTTTTTATGGGGTTTTATGCATTATTTTGGTCGTTACTTTGAGGTCAATGTGAATATTCTGACAACGGAGCATAAAAATAAAACATTCCCCTAAGAGGAATGTTTTATGACATATTATCGGCATCCTTTGCCGCCATCCAATCTGATTTTTCTCGATCTGTGCTCAGATACTCCATAAGCTCAGGTATACCCTCGCCGGTATATGAGCTCACATGAAAGATTGTTGTGCAACCTGCAAGCTTAAGCCACTCGTCAGCCTGACGTACATCTGCATCTTCTCGATCTATCTTTGTTACTACTCCAATTACCTCACGGTTACACATGGAGCACACACATGGAGGATACAGAGAAAATGGCTCTGTTGCGCTTATAAGAAGCCCTACGACATCAGCCTCATAAGAATATATTGCCAGTGCTCCGCCGAGATTTTTTGTTTCGGCATATTCTCCTGGAGTATCTATGACAACATCATGGTTATTCACATACTGTGTCTTATGATAGCTGAGTTTTTCGCCCTTCAGAGCCTGAGTCAGAGTCGTTTTTCCCGCCTCACTTCTACCTACAAATATAATCTTTCTCATAGGCTATCTTCTTGTAATCTCACATGATGAATATCCAAGATCATTCTTAAAGTAAGAAACAATCTCCTGCATCGCCGCATCAACCTCAGACAGAAGCCCTGTTATAATCAATGTTCCGCTGAATCTATCGACAAATCCTAAATATACATCACCTGTCTTAACTGCAATATCACTTGCAATTACTGCAGATTCTGGAGGTGTAACATTTAGAATTCCTATTGCTGAGCTATCATAATTTATATCCGGATTAAGTCCTAGCTTTTTATATATAATCGGGCGAGGTCCGCCAATTATATGTGCAAGAGTTATCTGCTTACCTGGCACAAGCTCCTGTATTATTCTTAGTTTACCTTCACTGTCTTGTGAGAGAAGTTCATTTATATTCATTTATCTACCTGCTTTCTTGCTATTTTTACTGATACCTCAGTTACAAACTCTTCGCTTTTTCTTATGGTCCAGTAGTCAGTAACATATCTTTCTACTGATTCGTTTGTACACTCGTATCCGTGTTCTTCTGCCCATTCGAAAATCTTTGCGTAGGTTTTATCTATAGTTTCATGTGAACCTATATGATAGCATGATGCCACCATGCTCCCGCCTATAGTTATCGTAGGATTATTTCCGCAGTCACCTATGACTTTCTGCAGAATCTGGCACTTCGTTCTGTTTCCTTTGATTTTTTCTGTGCAATCAGGGAAATGAAGAATTACAGCACCTGTTATCGCTTTTCCGATAGACTCAAGATAGTTAGTCCAGTCTATGTTGATTATAGATTCCATATACCTATGGTCAAACTCCTGCTCGAGGTAGCACGTCGTCAGCGGCTCCATATATTTTACAGATACCTCTGCAACATTATTTTCGATTACGCTTTCAGCCTCAAGAATCAAATCATACCAGTCAGTTACAGATGTTACCGACATGTGAATTTCCTGTTCTAGGGCCTTGAGCTCCTCTATTTTCTTTCTGAAACTTTTTTCGTGAGCAAAATAAGTGTTCCCTTCGAGAAAGGTTTTCATTTCATCAAGCTTAAATCCCATCTGTTTGAAATATTTTATAACAGGAACAAATAGAAGCGTCTCTCGGCTGTAATATCTATAGCCGTTATCCTCAGAAATTTTATCTGGAGCAATAAGTCCTATTTTGTCATAAAATCTCAAGGCTTTCTTTGAAATATTACATATTTTGCTAACCTCACCTATCGTATAAAGTTCTTTTTCGTTTAAATCCACATCCATGTTATCTGATACTCTCTTCTGCCTTTCTGAGATTTTCGTAGCCATAAAATTCAGCTGTCTTTTCATGAATCAGCACCGAAGGATTTTCGCCATTTTCTCTGAATGCATTAAGGTCAAGAGCATACAGGGCAAGTGTTCTAAGAGAATATGTCTCAAGTTCCCCTATAGTGTATACTTTGAAGGAAACATCATACTTTCCGTCTCCTGAAACGGGGCGGATTTTACCCGAAAATCTAGGATACATATTCCTAAACTCTTCTTCAAATCCGAGAAGTATATCTGTAAGACCTTTTACAATTGCCTTTTTTTCTTCTGTTATCTGAGGAAGAGCAGTTAAAAGCTTTGCTTTGAAATATTCAGGATCTGTATATTCCATCATGTATCCATACTTTTCAGTCAGCATATTTCTTCCTTCATTTTCTGCGTCCTTTAAATCCTGCAGATAGCTTTCGAGCATTCTTTTGCTGAAACATCTGAACTGGCTGTATCTCATAATGTAAAAAGTTCTAAAGTCATCCTGACATGACGCCCGGCAACCTTCATTATGAACTTTATCAAACATTCTCCATTCAATATCTATTATGCTGTTCAAAAGCATATCTTTTGCGTCTTTGTTAATCCTTATCTCATGCATCGCCTTGCCTCCTAAAAATCTAGTGTCACATCGAGATTTCTAATTCTAGAATCTCTAATCGTGCGCATAATCTCTTCACTATGAGCAGTCAGAAAACTGTTACCTGTGAGAGAATAGCCTCTAAGGTTAAGCTCGTGACCTGTCTGTTCACATATAGTTTCTACTAGGCTATATGCTTTGTTCTCGTTTTGTGGACAAAGCTCAAGCTGCGCAAATTCGCGAATAAGCCCAACAGTATCTTTCATTTTTTCTAGGCTGTCGGCTTTCCGGAAACTCCATTTATAAAATGGCATGTATTCATCATTCAGCAGAAAAACTGTCGAAAGAGCTGCTTTGATAAACTCTGATTTGGCTAGAAATGCTCCGCAGAAATCGCCCCGCTTCATGAGCCTAATGCAGTTGTACTGCCCAGCCTGTGCCATGAAAAATGTCTGCGCCGCAAGCTTTTTCTTTTTTACGTCCTCTGGATAATAAGACTTAAGCCTTTGTCTTATATCAGAAAACTCGCCGTATCTGTCCTCGAAAACTTTTCCGTTTACTGCCGTTGCAAGATATGCCTGAGGAATCTTAAGCCACTGAAGATTGTCAGAAGGAACTCCCGCACTTCCTATAAATCTGCTGTAAAATCTTTCTGTGGATATTACGCCGCGCCTATTAAAAGCTCTAGCTGATTCGCATTTTCCATCTCCTCCCGGATAATCCGGCATCTCATCATAAACTTGCTGCATCCTGCTTCCGTGAGATTTGAATATTTCCTCCGGAACAAATACACAAAAATCTGTCCCATAATCATGATCCTTTGAAATATCATCATCAAAGCCAAAGCACTCTGACCCCTCTCCTACGAGACCAAAAGCCATGCGGTCAAAGCTTTCTGGAAACTCTCTGCTAAAAATTTCTCGGCCATATTCTCTATAATACTGCTCTGCAAGCTTCATACCTGTCATATATTTTACCTCATCCTGTCAAGTTCAACAGCCTTTCTCAGACTGTTTTCCACGAGAAAATAATTATCAGTTTTTCCAAAATCACGTTCAATCATAAAGAGAGCCTTTCTGAAAAATTCAGCCGCGATTCCATAATCGTTCTTCTTGAAATACACATTTCCAAGTCCAGCATAAGCAGACGAAGTATGAACATCGTTTAAGCCTGTATTTTTTTCGAAAATGTCAAGGGCAGATTCGTAGCTATCTCGTGCAAGCTCAAGCTTACCCTGCCTATACTGAAGATCGCCCAAATTAATATAAGTCGTTGCAAGCTCTGCCTCACAAGAAGGTATGCCCTTTATAATATTAAATGAAATATTCAAAGCTTCCTCTGCACGGTCATACTCATCAAGATTAGTATACACCGCACTAATATTATTGCAAAGAGCAGCCATTCTGTAGTCTCCTCCAAGACCACACTCTTCTAACAGAGCCTTTGCTCTCATAAAATAATCTAAAGCCTGCATATATTCCTTTGAGACGATATATACATCGCCAGCATTTATGAGTGCCGTTGCATAGTGCTCCGTTTTATCGAGATTAACCTCCTTTAGAAGCTCAAGCGTTCTGCGATACAGCATTTTCGAATACTCCACATCGCCAGAAGCCCTAAGATATGCTCCAAACTCATTGCATACGGCAATACTTAAAGTCTTATCATTGGTCTTTTCAGAGCGGTCAAGCCATTCAGAGAAAAAACCTCTCATCCGGCTTTTTTCTTTACTTTCAAAAAGCTCATCAAGCTCACTGTAAAATTTAATTATCGTGCTTCCCATGGCTTTCCCCCTTTTCTAAAACCTGCTACCTGCCGCAATATTTAAGGCGTTTTCACACAGGTGGTTTTACTCCTTGTCCTTCTTTTCTTCTTTTGCTACAGTCTTTTTCCACTCTGCTGACGGAACACCTCTGTAGCAATCAAAGAAAGTACCCTTTTCATCACTTTTGTATGTTGGTGCAGTCAGTATGTAATATTTTTTATAACAAAGTGGAACATACGGAATTTCTTCATTAAGCGCTTTCTGTGCCTGCTCAAAAGCCTTTTTCTGATCATCTGCATTCAGCGCTCTCTCTAGTCCTGCCACCTTAGATATCACATTTGCATCTGCATATTTTCCATAGTTGTATTCACCAAACATGTCCGTAAGATTAAACTGTCTATCTATTCTAATTCCGCCAAGATACATTTCAAAGCTTCCCGCCTTGAGACGTTTTGTAAAATCCTCAGCAGAAACCCTTTCTATCTCTATATTGATTCCAATTGCTTTCATGTTTTCTTTTATTACATCAGCTGCATCAGAACGTTTTTTGTCTGCACCGTTAACCATGAGCTTAACAGTAAGAGCCTCACCATCTGGTTTTTCGAGAAGGCCATCCTTATTTTTATCTTTGTATCCAGCTTTTTTTAAGTTTTCGGCAGATAGCTTTTGATCAAATTTGATTCCGCCGCCCTTTACTCCAAGAAAATCTGGGAAATAAAGTGAATTTGTCTTTACTGCAGAATCCCCATAGCTGTCTTCTATAACAGCATCAGTCTCTATAGAATGGGCAATAGCCTGCCTTACCTTCTTATCTTTCAAAACAGGATTTGCATGGTTAAATCCTATAAACTCAAGTTCTCCAGATACAACGCTTTCGCATCCTAGATCTTTTTCTTCTGCAGTTTCCTCGGCATCTGGGTCTCTGCTCATTGCAACCGTAACTGCATCCATACTCATAAGTCCAATGAGCTGGTTTTCCGCCGGTAAAACACAAAGGTCTAGCTTATTTTCAGCCTTCTTACCGTAGTAGTACTCGTTAACCTTTAGGTGAACAGCTTTTCCCTGATCATATGACTCATAGGCATATGGCCCGCTTCCGAGAACAAAATTTTCTCCTTTGGAATAATTGTCCGCTGAAACAATCGGAAACAGCAAATTGTCAAGAGCCGCATCCGCAGCAGAGCTGAATTTTATTACAAGGTTTTTCTCACCTTCTGCACTTACACTTTCAATCTTTGATGCGTAGCTATAGTATGGACTGTTTTTACCTGCGGAATTTATATATTTTACTGTAGCCTTCACATCAGATGCAGTAACAGGCGTACCATCAGAAAACTTTGCATCCCCGCGAAGTGTTATATAAACGCTTGCGTTTTCGGCATCAGCCGTATAATTATCAACAAGATCCGGTTTAAGATTCATGTGATCATCTAATGTAAACAGCTGACTGTAAATTATCTGATTAACATAGTAAATATCAGCATCATTAGATGCAAGAGCGTTGAACGACTCTGGCTGCACGATTCCGATATAGTTTATATCCGACTTTTCCAGTGTAATAGTTTTTCCACTTTTACTTACAGTATCCTTTTCGTCGCCGTTCATGAATATAAATACTGATGCTACTACACCTGCAATTATAACGGCTGCAACAACAAGCTTCACAGCATGCGTGTGTGCAAACTCCAGTATCTTGTCTTTTGTACTTTTTTCTCCCCTGAATTTGAGGTCTGTTCCTGAACTAAACTTCAGCTTTCTTCCCATATTTTATAATCAACTCCTCAACCTGACTGTAAAGTGCCTCGAGATCTTTCGAGTTATCAATTACATCATCTGCACCGGCAATTTTCTCCTCGTCAGACATTTGATTTCTGATTCTTGCAATTACATCTTCTCTGTCAGCACAGTCACGCTTCATGACGCGCTCAACTCTAACATCCATGTCTGCTGTAACAACCCAGACGTAATCCATATCCTTATTCATGCCGCACTCAAATAGTAGCGGAGCATCAACAAAGATAATCTTCTCAGTTCCTGCGTTTTTGTATTCCTCGCATTTTCTGTTGCACACATTTATAACCTCTGCAGTTACGATTGACTCAAGAATTTCCTTTTTCTCTGCATCAGAAAACACAATCCCTGCCAGTTTCTTTCTGTCCAGACTTCCATCTGCTGTTATTATATCATCACCAAAAGCAAGAGCGAGCTTTTTTAGCGTTACGCTTCCTTTTTCTGTGACCTCGTGTGAAATTCTGTCAGCATCAATAATCTTGTAGTTCTTTGACTCAAGAAACTCTGTAACAGTTGATTTTCCGCTTCCAATACCGCCTGTTAATCCGATAGTAATCATAATCTCTCCAATTTCCGGCAGAACATATGCCTATCTATTTTAGATCATACCATGAACTGCCTGTATTTAGGTCGCTTTCGAGCTTAACCTTAAGCTCCATAGCATTTGTCATATTTCTTACAAGAAGCTCTTTTACTTCTTCCTCTTCTTCTTTGACTGTTTCTATTATAAGCTCGTCATGAACCTGAAGTATGAGCTTTGATTTGTAATTTTTTTCTTTCAGCTCTCTGTAAACATCTATCATCGCAAGCTTTATAATATCTGCCGCACTTCCCTGTATAGGGCTGTTCATTGCAAGCCTTTTTCCAAGCTCTTTAACCATGAATTTCGATGAATTAATCTCGTGGATATTTCTTCTTCTACCTAAAATAGTCTTTGTATAACCGTTTTCACTGCAGAAATTAACCTGACCATCCATGTAATCCTTAACAGCCTGATGCTTATCAAAATAATCCTGTATATAGTTTTCGGCCTGCTTTCTTGTTATATGAAGCTCCTCCGAAAGCCCGAAATTACTCATTCCATAAATTACACCAAAGTTAACAGCCTTCGCCCTACTTCTATCTAAAGCTGTAACCTCCTCATAAGGCACGTTAAACACACGAGAAGCTGTATTTCTATGAATATCGTCTCCATTGTTGAATGCCTCTATGAGGTTTTCGTCTCCTGAAAGATGAGCAAGAACTCTCAGCTCAATCTGTGAATAGTCAGCTCCTACGAGAACTGCATTTTCTTCTGGAACAAAAGCTTTTCTGAGCATTCTTCCGTATTCGTTTCTGATAGGAATATTCTGTAGGTTAGGCTCTGTGCAGCTGAGTCTTCCTGTTGCTGTAACAGTCTGCTGAAAATGAGCATGAATTCTACCATCAGTTCCAATCAAAGGAATGAGACCCTCTACATATGTGCTATTAAGCTTAGAAAGAGTTCTATATCTGAGCACTAAATCAACAATAGGATGTTTACTTCTAAGCTTTTCTAAGATATCAGCGCTTGTGCTGTATCCTCTCTTTGTTTTCTTTCCAGCCGGAAGCTCAAGCTTTTCAAATAGAATATTTCCAAGCTGCAGAGGTGAGTTGATATTAAATTCTTCCCCCGCAAGGATATATATCTGTTTTTCGAGAAGCTTTATCTCTGATGTAAGCTCATCACCAAATTCTCTAAGAATATCGCGGCTTACAGTGACTCCTCTAACTTCCATATCAGCTAAAACCTCTATCAGAGGAAGCTCAGCCTTATTTAAAACTTCCATAAGTTCTTTTGATTCTAGCTCAGGAATCTGTACGTCCTTCAGTGCCAAAACGTTTTTGCACCATTCGCGTCCATAGTCAAATTCCTTCTTTGTGCTTCCGCCAAGAAGGTCCATCTGACCATTGTCCTTTAGGAATTCATCCTCATCTTCAAACTCTCTATGGAATCTTTCGAACACAAGAGTTTTGATGCTGTAATTTGACTTTGATGGATCTAGAATATACTGGGCAACTGCCGTATCAAAATCTGTATCAAAGCTTTTTAGTCCATGGCTCATAAGTGCATAATAATCGCGAATTAAATCATGGCCTAAAAACTTCAGATTCTTACTATTTAAAATTTCAACAGCTTTATCCATTATAGACTCATCAGATGAAATATATATGTATTTTTCACCTGCAATAAGCGAAATTGCTGAAATCTGAGGTCTATCCTTGTGATTTGCATCTGTAAACACTTTGATAGAAACACTCTGGCCTGGCACGATTTCATCAAGAATAGAAAGATCTCCTTCTGATGAAACTGTAATTTCTTCTTTTAATTCAATAGCCTTCTCCCCTGAATCTTCTTCTGAAATTTCAAGATCGGCAGTATTTATCTTGAGTTTTTTGAGGAACGAATTAAACTCTAGCTTAACGAAAATATCTATAAGCCTTTTGTAGTCTGGTGTCACTCTCTCAAAATCACTGATTTCAAACTCAAGAGGCACATATCTATATATTTCTACAAGCTTTCTGCTCATAGAAACAAGCTGTATATTATCTTCAACTTTTTCTCTGAGCTTTGCATTTTTGATTTCGTCTGTATTTGCAAGCATCTTTGCAATAGTCCCAAACTGATGCAAAAGCTTTATACCAGTCTTCTCACCAACTCCAGAAATTCCCGGAATGTTATCGGACTTATCACCCATAAGAGCCTTCAAATCAATAAACTGCTCTGGTGTAAGCTCATACACCTCCTGCATTTTTTCTCTATCATAAATTTCAAAATCTGTGATTCCGCGCTTTGTTATAAGGACTTTTGTTACATCGCTAGAAAGCTGCAGAGCGTCTTTGTCCCCAGTTATTATAAGAGGGCTTATACCTTCTTCCTCTGCAACTCGCGAAACTGTTCCGATTATGTCGTCTGCCTCGAATCCGTCAATCTCAAGATTAGAAATAGACATAGCCTCAAGGATTTCCTTCATGATTGGAAGCTCCATAGCAAGCTCTATCGGCATCTTCTTACGTCCAGCCTTGTAGTCCTTATACTGCTCATGTCTGAATGTAGGATGCTTTCTATCCCATGCTACAACCATATATTCAGGCGAATAATCATCAAGAATTTTTCCGAGCATGTTAAGAAAACCGTAAATACCCTGAGTGTATATGCCCTCAGAAGTAATCATGGGTCTTTGCATCGCATAATATGCTCTATTTATAAGGCTGTTTCCATCTATAATTACAATTCTCTTCATCCTTCATAATCCTTTCGGTTATTTTTCCCGTATGTGCAATCTAGCACACTTCTCTTCCTGTAAGGTCATAGTCAAAGGCATCTGTAATTTCAACCTTTACCATGTCACCAGGCTTCAGATTTTCATTTTCAGAAACGAATATTACAGAATTATCGATTTCCGGAGCATCAAACATAGTACGTCCAATATATGAGCCTGGCTCTTCGATTTCATCTACAATAACATCCATAATCTTTCCAATTTTTGATTTGTTATTTTCCAGCGAAATATCAAGCTGTCTTCTCATAATTGCATCAAGACGTTCAGCTTTTACATCCTCGTCTATCTGATTTTCCATTTCTCCTGCAACTGTATTTTCCTCCATCGAGTATGCGAAAACGCCAAGTCTTGCAAATTTTTCATTTTCAACAAAATCGACAAGCTCCTCAAAGTCTTCTTCTGTTTCTCCTGGGAATCCTACAATCAAAGTAGTTCTTATATGAATATCAGGTATTCTGTCCTTTAGCTTTGCCAGTGTCTCATGAATCGATTTTCTAGTTGATCTTCTGTTCATTGCGCTCAGCACATTATCGCTAGCATGCTGAATAGGAATATCAAGATACTTGCAGACTTTATCCTCTTGTGCAATAACCTCTATAAGCTCATCTGTAATTCTGTCCTCATAGCAGTACATTAGCCTAATCCATTTGATTTCTTCGATTTTGCAAAGCTCACGAAGAAGATCTGCAAGAGCATACTTTCCATAAAGATCAATACCGTAGCATGTTACATCCTGAGCGATTAGGATAAGTTCTTTGCAACCTGCAGATGCAAGCTCTTTTGCCTCTGCAATTACATCTTCTTTTCTTTTACTTCTGAAATGTCCTCTAATTTTAGGAATAATACAATAAGCACAGCTGTTGTCGCAACCTTCAGCAATTTTTATCGTCGCTGTATAAGGATTTTCCTCTAGCTTTCTAACTAGCCTTGGTAAAACTGTCTGTGTGCAGTCTCCTGTGAATACCTTTCTTTCATCTGAACCTGTAAGACCGTCAAAAATATCAGCAATCTCAGGGTATTCATTTACACCAACAAAGCAGTCAACCTCGGGCATCTCATCAAATAAATCATCTGAATATCTCTTCGAAAGGCATCCGCTTACAACAAGCTTTGCATCTTCTCTTTTTTCTTCTGCAAGCTCGAGAATTCTACCGATTGATTCAACTTTTGCATCATTTATAAATCCGCATGTGTTGACCATAACAATATCAGCATCTTCTGCAAGCTCTGTGATTTCGTATCCTCTCTCTTCTAGGATACCTGCTGCAACCTGGCTATCATTGATGTTTTTCGGACAGCCTAGTGTGTCTATATAAACTTTCATTTAACCTTCTACCTCTTCTTTCATTTTGTTGTACTCCTCTTCTGTAACAAGAACCTGTCTTGGTCTTGATCCATCCTGAGGCCCTACAATTCCTCTCTCTTCCATCATATCCACAATTCTGGCAGATCTGTTATATCCAATTCTAAATCTTCTCTGAAGCATAGATACAGACGCCTGACCTGCTGAAATTACACAAGCAATTGCATCCTCAAGCAGCTCGTCATCCTCATCCTTTGTGGCAGTACTTATATTTCCTTTTTCTATTCTGTCAATTACCTCATCTGAATAATCTGGATCCTCTACTTGTGATTTAACAAAATCAATAACCCTCGTAACCTCATCATCAGATATGAATGTTCCCTGAACTCTGACAGGCTTGCCCATCCCAAGAGGATTGAACAGCATATCACCTTTTCCAACAAGCTTTTCGGCTCCGCCCATATCAAGTATAGTTCTCGAGTCAAACTGAGAAGATACAGCAAAGGCGATTCTCGATGGAATATTCGCTTTGATTACACCTGTAATAATATCAACAGATGGTCTTTGCGTAGCTACTATCAAATGCATTCCTGCTGCTCTTGCCATCTGAGCTAGTCTGCATATAGACTCTTCTACCTGTGAAGGCGCCGCCATCATTAGATCGGCAAGCTCATCTATTATAATCACAACTTGAGGCATGACTTCTTCTGGTTTTCCCTCTTTTCTCATGTGATTGTTGTAGCTTTCTAGGTCTCTAACATGATTTTCTGCAAACTTCTTGTATCTTGACGTCATTTCGGCAACAGCCCAGTTAAGTGCAGCTGCTGCCTTTGTTGGCTCTGTAACGACAGGAATCAGAAGATGTGGTATTCCGTTGTAGTTTCCAAGTTCTACTACCTTAGGGTCAATCAGAACAAGCTTAACTTCCTCCGGACTTGCTTTGTATAAAATACTTGTAATAATGCTGTTAATGCATACACTCTTTCCAGAACCTGTAGAACCTGCAATAAGAAGGTGCGGCATCGTCTTAAGGTCTGCAACAACAGCCTTTCCTGCGATATCACGACCTACAGCAAAGGTAATCTTTGATTTTGCTTCACGAAACTCGCTACTATCTATAATCTCGCGAAGTGTTACCATATTTACCTTTTCGTTTTCGACTTCTATTCCAACAGCAGCCTTGCCAGGTATAGGAGCCTCTATTCTTATGCTTTTAGCCTCTAGGTTCAGAGCAATATCATCTGAAAGCCTTACGATACTGCTTACTTTCACGCCAACATTTGGCTGAATTTCGTATCTTGTCACTGCAGGACCCTGTGTAACCTGAATTACCCTTGCATCTACATTGAAGTTTTTTAAAGTCTCCTCAAGCTTCATAGCCTTCATCTTCAGCTCGTTTGCCGCATTTCTATTTTCTGGCTTTTTACCCATATTAAGAAGGCCTATCTGCGGATACTTATATCTGAAAGCTTTCTTCGCCTTAACGAACTCCTTATCATCAAGAGTCAGGTTCTTCGCATCGCGGTTCGAAAGCTTTTGATCCGGTGCCTGTATAACGCCGCTTGCACTAGCATTATCTGCGCCTGCGTTACCTGCAGCGCCTACACCTAGGTTGCCTGAGACCCCTGCGCCCCCGTTACCTGATGCTCCTGCGGCACCCAAATCTTTTCCGGAAACTGTGCTTCCCACACCAGATACTCCCAAGCCCACCGCAGCGCCTGCAAATGCACCGGTAGCTGTGCGTTCTACGGCTTCAGAAAGCTCCGATTGATTTTCGCCGAAGCCCAGACTTCCATAGCCTGTATTTCTATTACCTAAGTCTGCATCTTTAGATGCCCCAATTCCAAAATCCACGCCGCCTTCATGGCCTAGACCCATGTCATCATAGCCACTTAAACCATAGCCTGAATCTCCGCTGCCAGAACCAGAACTTGAACTATCATAAAGCCCATAGCCTGTAACTCCAAAACCGATAGACTCACTTTGGCCCGAAAGCCCATACTGCTTCGGCTCACGCTCCTGCGAAGACGTATATTCAGCTGCTTGATGCACAAGGCTCTTATTACCTGATACACCATTATCCATATATGTAATCTCCGGATTAAGTCCGAAGCTCTTTTCTCTTTCATTTACATCATTATATGATGTTATCTCTATATTACTTGCAGAAATATTAGATGGCGTCCCGTCGCAAAGTCCGTATCCTGCTTTCTGCATTCTTGGCTCCTCAAGTCCATAAGATATAACCGGAGCCTCTTCTGCTTTTATTTCTGAAGAAGCAACAGCCTCCTGAAGAAGCTTCTTTGCTTCTATTTCTCTTACAGCTTCTATAGTTTTCGTCTGATCGGCTGTTCGTCCAAACAGATTTCTATCGCCCATCAGAGAGATTATGCTGCTTTCCTTTTCTTTCTTCTTTTTTCTTTCCCTTGCAAAGGCAAAAAGACCCTTTGATTTTTCGCTTTCCGGTTTAGAATCATGAGTCTGATAGTCCTGTATATTTATATCCTGCATGCTAATCTGCACGCCTTGATTTTTGTCTTTCTCATCCTTCACATCTGCAAGAGCTTCGATTTCTTCTCGAGCCCTCTTTTCGGCTCTTTCCCTAAGTCTCTCATCTTTTTTTTCTTTTGCAGACTCAAGGCACTGGGCTACTGGCTTATTTACAATCAAAAGAACGGCCACAATAAATACGACTGCCGCCGCCATATAAAGGCCTACCTTTCCGACTGCTTTAACAATAAGGCTTCCGAGCATCATGCCGAAAAGGCCTCCTCCCTTTAGAGCAGACCCTTCAGCATAAAACTGTTTAAAATCAAATATAATATTTTCAGCATCTATATATCGTCCCGAATTTAGAAGGCACATCATCACGAACATGATAACTGCCATAGAGACATTAAACAAAGACACATGAAATGTTTTGTTCAGGAAAAGAAGAATTCCAAATCCTATGAAAAAAAGTGGTAGCACATATGAGATTATGCCAAAGCTCCCCTTGAGGAATATTCCAAGAAGATTTCCAAACTCTCCTGCCGTATCAAAAAGTTCAGCGGCAAGCATAAACACTCCTATTGCAATCAAAGCTACTCCGCAGATATTATCTCTGACACCTGATCTCATCTCAGCCTCTGTCTGCTTAGCCTTCTTAGAAGTGCCTCTGTTATTCGATTGTCTTCCTGTAGTTGTCTTCTTTTTTGCCACTTTCTTCTCTCCTGAATAATTCACAAAAGGATTTATCTAGCAGAAATGTATCCCTTTGCAGTCAAAGCTTCTGCACAAAGCACAGCACCACCTGCAGCGCCTCTTACTGTGTTATGTGCAAGTCCAATAAACTTATAATCATATACTGTATCTTCTCTCAGTCTTCCAACAGACACGCCAAATCCGCCTGAGTAATTTACATCAAGCTTAACCTGAGGTCTGTTATCATCTTCCATGTACTGAATAAAGTGTTCAGGTGCATTTGGAAGACCTGCTTCCTGAGGGAATCCGCTGAAGTCCTTCAGCTTCTGAATCAGCTGTTCTTTTGTTGGTTTCTTGCGGAACTTAACAAATACAGCTGCTGTATGTCCATCTAAAACTGGAACTCTAACGCACTGGCTTGTGATAACTGGTTCACTGGCCTTTACGATTTCGCCATTTTCTAGATGGCCGAAAATTCTAAGCGGTTCAAGTTCACTCTTTTCTTCTTCTCCTCCGATATAAGGAATGATATTCTCTACCATTTCAGGCCAGTCTGCAAAAGTTTTGCCAGCACCTGAAATAGCCTGGTATGTAGTTACTACTACTTCGTATGGCTCAAATTCTTTCCATGCTGCAAGAGCAGGCACATATCCCTGAATTGAGCAGTTAGGTTTAACAGCGATAAATCCTCTAGTTGTTCCGAGTCTCTTCTTCTGTGATTCGATAACATCAAAGTGTTCCACGTTGATTTCTGGAATTACCATCGGAACATCAGGTGTCCATCTGTGAGCGCTGTTGTTTGATACAACTGGAGTTTCTGTCTTTGCATATTCTTCTTCAATTGCTTTGATTTCTTCTTTAGTCATGTCTACTGCACTGAAAACAAAGTCAACCTCTGATGCAACTTCTTCTACACTATGCACGTCCTTAACAATGATGTCTTTTACAGATTCAGGCATTGGAGTTGTCATTTTCCATCTTGCACCTACTGCATCCTCGTATCTTTTTCCTGCGCTTCTAGCACTGGCAGCAATAGTTACAACCTCAAACCAAGGATGATTTTCTAACAGAGAAATAAATCTCTGGCCAACCATTCCTGTTCCGCCAAGAATACCAACTCTTAATTTTTTGTCTAAATTTTTCATAAGCCGCTCCTTTTGTATAATAAAATTACAATTTAGTTACGAATATCCAATATATTTTACCACTATTTCGGGATTTTGTGAAGAGTAACACAAAATCTAATGCAAATCTTGCCTGCATATATCATGATACACCAATTTTTCCCTTTTCGGAGTAAATAAAAAGAGCAGTATAAATACTGCTCTTTATAATTTACATCATTATGACTTATGCCTCAACAGAAGCCACTACATCTTTACCATCGTAATAGTTGCAGTTAGGGCAAACTCTGTGTGGAAGCTTTGGTTCATGACACTGTGGACAGATTGAAAGTCCTGGTAATGATTTCTTCATGTTAGGAGATCTTCTCTTGTCTCTTCTTGCCTTAGATGTTTTTCTCTTTGGAACTGCCATTTCTACACCTCCTCTTCAGGTTGTCTATTATATAAATATAATAATTTGCGTTAACTATTAAAGTATACACTCAAACTCGAAGATTGTCAACAGCAATTTACAATTATCTTCCAAGTCTGTTTACGATTTCGTTAGTATCACGAGCAATCATAAGTTCTTCGTTTGTTGGGATCAGAAGAAGTTTAACCTTTGAGTCTTCTGAAGAAATGATTGTTTCCTTACCTCTAACTTTGTTAGCGATTGGGTCAAGCTTGATTCCAAGGTTACCAAGGTCAGTACAGATGATTTCTCTCATTGAGATATCGTTTTCACCAACACCTGCAGTGAATACGATAGCATCTACACCGTTCATTTCTGCGATGTAAGCTCCGATGTAGAATCTTACTTTCTGAGCGAAGATTCTAAGTGCAAGAGCTGCTCTTTCGTTTCCTTCGTTTACTGCTTCTTCTAGGTCTCTGAAGTCACTTGAAACTCCTGAAATACCTAGAACACCTGACTTCTTGTTCAGGATTTCGTTTACAGCACCCTGTGGAAGGTTTTCTTTCTTTCTGATGTATGTAACGATAGCAGGGTCGATGTCTCCGCAACGAGTACCCATTACAAGACCTTCAAGTGGTGTGAATCCCATTGAAGTGTTGATACATCTGCCGTGTTTGATAGCTGATACTGATGCACCGTTACCAAGGTGGCAAGTGATGATCTTAAGGTCATTTACGTTTACGTTAAGCATCTGAGCTGCCTTCTGTGCAACGTACTTATGTGAAGTTCCGTGGAATCCGTATCTTCTGATCTTATATTTTTCGTAGTATTCGTATGGAATAGCATACAGATATGCATGTGGAGGCATAGTCTGGTGGAATGCTGTATCGAATACACCTACCATTGGTGTGTTTGGCATAAGTTCTTTGCATGCAGCAATACCTAGTAGGTTAGGTGGGTTGTGCAGTGGTGCAAGTTCTACGCATTCTTCAAGTGCCTTGATTACATCTTCTGTAAGAAGTACTGATGATGCATATTTTTCGCCAGCGTGACATACTCTGTGTCCAACAGCTCCGATTTCTGCCATATCTTTTACTACGCCGTGGTCAGAATCCTGTACAGCTGCAAGTACCTGTGCGATAGCGTCCTTGTGGTCCTTCATTGGAACTTCTGTCTTAACCTTGTCATTTCCGATTTTTTCGTGAGTGATTACAGAACCGTCCATTCCGATTCTTTCTACAAGACCTTTTGCAAGAAGCTGTTCGTTGTCCATCTCTAGAACCTGATATTTAAGAGATGAGCTTCCGCAGTTGATTACTAATACTTTCATATATTCCTCCATGTCTCTTATATGTAATTTACATTTACTATAAAATGATACTCCATATAGGCTAAAAAATCAAGGTCTATTTGAACATCAAAGCCTCTGGCTTCATTTTAGCGTAACTTAGAGATTCCCTTTTGCTAAAAAAATATTTGACAGCAGTTTTATACTGTTATATACTGTTTACAAGAAAGGAGGTTTGTGTTTTGAATATAATAATTAATAGCACATCCATGATACCTATATACGAGCAGATTTCTGACCAAATAAAAAATATGATAAGAGACGGCATTCTGAAGAGAAATGACAACCTGCCTTCCGTCAGAACCCTTTCTAAAGAGCTAAAAATAAGCGCTCTTACAGTGAAAAAAGCCTACGACCTTCTCGAATCCGAAGGACTCACAAGCACAATTCACGGAAAAGGTACTTACGTAACAGCCGAAAATATCGAGCTTTTGGCCGAAGAGCAAAAGAAGGAAATTGAACGAGATTTAGATGAAACTATAAAAAAGGCTAGGCTTTATGGCATCTGCGACAATGATCTTCGCAGCCTTTTTGATCTTATACTGGAGGGATGATAACATGATCAAAATTAATAATATGATAAAAAAATACGATAACTTTACGCTCGAATGCTCCCTAGAAATACCTGAAGGTCAGATTACAGGCCTTGTAGGTCGTAACGGCTCCGGCAAAACTACAGCATTCAAGGCAATCCTTGGACTTATAGATCTAGATGGTGGCGATATAGAGGTAATGGGAAAATCACCCAAAGATCTTACCCTAGACGATAAACAAAAAATAGGAGTATCACTTTCTGATTCTGGCTTTAGCGAATACCTAACCGTAAACGATATTATTCCTATCATGAGCAGCCTATATCGCGAGTTTGATAGAGATTATTTTCTAAACCAGGTAGCTAGATTTAGAATTCCATCAGACAAAAAAATCAAAGAGTTTTCTACCGGCATGAAGGCACAGCTAAAAATGATTATTGCACTTTCACACAAGGCGAAGCTCCTTGTACTAGATGAGCCTACATCAGGACTTGATGTAGTTGCCCGTGACGAGATTTTGGAAATGCTAAGAGACTTTATGGCCTCTGATGAAACACGCTCAATACTGATAAGCTCACACATTTCTAGCGATCTTGAAACACTGTGCGACGATATCTACATGATAAATGAAGGAAAAATAGTGCTTCACGATGATACAGACAGGATGCTGAGTAATTATGCCGTAATAAAAGTCGATCATCTACAATATGAAACTCTCGACAAAGAGCATCTACTGCGTGTAAAAAAAGAGGATTTTGGATACTCCTGCCTGACGGATCAGAAGAAGTTCTATGTAGAAAACTATCCTAAATATGTAATAGAAAACGGACATATAGATGAAATTATTGCAATGATGATAAAAGGAGAAGCTTTATGAACGGATTAATAATAAAAGATTTGAGACTGCTAAAAGGTCAGATGAATTTTTTTGTTCTATTTATAATAATAGGCTGCGCCATAGCATGGTTTTCTGACAGCCCCGGATTTGCCATTGGATACATTGGGTTTATCGGCTCATTTTTCACCCTTTCAACTGTGAGTTATGACGAATTCAATAACGGCTATGCATTTATGTTCACCCTTCCTGTAACAAGGAAAACCTACGTGAACGAAAAATATGTCTTCGGCTTTCTGCTCAGCATAGGCTCAATCATAGCAGGGGCTATACCGGCATTTTTAATCATGATGGTCAAAGGAAATTCTGAGCCATACGAGTTTTTCTACACAGCTTTTTCCGTGCTTTCTGTAGTCACAATTCTTCTTTCAATAATGCTACCAATTCATATTAAATATGGAAGCGAAAAATCAAAGATTGCACTCCTCGTTCCCTTCGGCCTTCTATTTGCTTTTGCTCTCATTATAAAGGCACTAATTCAGGCTCTTGATATCGACATAGCTCCTGCAGTAGATATGTTTGCAAAAGCATCACCTCTTATGATTATTCTGATAGTTACAGCTTTAGCGCTTACATCTATCATACTTTCCATCAGAATATCCTATAATATAATGAACAAAAAAGAGCTATAATAAAAGCAAAGACCCCGGTAAGTCACTAAATACCAGAGTCTTTGCTTTTGAAGTTTTTGGAATTATTATTTGATGATGTTCTCACTATAGAATGAACATTCGCGCTGTCATCATATCATGAACATTATCTGTTACATAACGCACAGTTTTTTCATCTATCTGCTCTGCTCCAGGGTAATATGAGCTTCTGAGAGCTCTTACGCAGTCCTTGAAATTAACCTCAAACTCAAATTTTTCTGGAAGGTCTACAATGCACTCTGATGCCTTTTCTATACCTTTTGCAACGCCTTCTTCAATCAGTCTGCAGGCCTTTTCACCTGACATGCTAACTGTCGCATTGCCTACGCCATATTTTACACCGACAGTTTCAATACCAGGAACTAAATCCTTTGCATGATCACATAGAGCCTCATCTCCGCTTACAAATACGACAGGAACATTGTAATATCCTGCTACATAAGCATTAAGATCAAACTCGGCAGCCGTTTTTCCGTTTATCTTAACATAATTATTATCTCTGTTCATTGTATGAGAAAGAGGATTTCCGTTTGTACCTGCCCCGCTATGATATCCTATAAATACTGCTGCATCGAAATATTCATCAATTCCAGCCATCATAGACTCTGGCGTATTAGTCCATCCTCTGCTGATTACAGCCTCTTCCGGAAGATATGATGGATCAATATTTCTTGCCGTATCGTGAGCATCTTTTACAAATATTTCTGTTGCCCCAGCTTTAAGTGCGCCTCTGCATGCTGCAGCTGCTTCCTTTGACATCTGAACGCAAGCCTTGTCATATCCAAACTTTCCAGCTTCCGTTTCATCCCAGGATGTAACTCCTGTAACACCTTCTATATCAACGCTGATAAAAATTTTCATTGTTATCGCACTTCCTTTCAAAATGATAAAATAACAAAGGGAATGCAGAAAGTTTTTATTCTACATCCCCATGTATTATTAAAAACACTTTTCTTTCTATTTATTTTACAGAACCTCATTTGACAGAATATCTTCATATGACTGAGGCTTAACTGTAATTCTGCTCTTTCCGTCTTTCACAAATACTACGCCTGGAATTCTGTTCTTATTGTAGTTGCTTGCCATAGTATATCCGTAGGCACCTGTTGAAAAGATAGCAAATATATCACCTTTTTCTGGTTTTGCAATTTTTAAATCGCTAATCAGAATATCTCCTGACTCACAGCACTTTCCGCATACGGTAACTACATCTGTAAGCTCCTGATCTGCTTTGTTTGCAATTATTCCTGTATATTCAGCCTGGTAGAGGGCAGGTCTTATGTTATCTGTCATACCTCCATCAACTGAAACGTACTTTCTTACATCTTTTATATCTTTTATACTTCCAATAGTATAAAGTGTAATGCCTGCTTCTGCGATGATGCTTCTACCTGGCTCAATTACAACATTTGGCATTGGAACGTTATTTTCTTTGCTATATGAAGAAATCTTCTCCATGATCGGATCAAGGAAATAGCTAAAAGGCTTTCTCACTTCGTCGACGTATGTAACGCCATATCCACCGCCTATGTTAAGCTCCTTTACATCATATCCGAATTTTTCTTTTGTTCGTCTGCAAAGTTCAAGGATAATATCTGTAGCCTGAAGATGTGACTCATTATCAAACAGCTGTGAACCTACATGGAAATGAAATCCGTAGAAATTCACATATTCAGAATTAATTGCCGCCTCAATCTGTGGGAATACCACCTCATCATCAAGAGGTATACCGAATTTTGAATCCTTCTTACCTGTGACTATATAATCATGTGAGCTGCTCTTTACACCAGGTGTAATTCTAAACAGCACATTCATCTTTTTGCCGCGATGCTTGCACACTTCTTCAATCATCTCAAGTTCCTGAAGACTGTCGATGATGATTCTTCCTATACCATAGTCAACAGCCATTTCGATTTCGTCAAGCTGCTTATTATTTCCATTAAATTCTATTTTCTCCGGTGGAAAACCAACCTTGATAGCTGTATAAAGCTCTCCTCCAGATACTACATCAACACACATACCGCATGAATCCACCAGTTTTGCCATAGCCATAGGAAAAAAGGCCTTAGCTGCATATGCAACTCTGGTGTTCTCATATTTTTCTGTAAAACATTCTTTTAGCTCATCAAATCTTGATACGATGCCATTTTCTGAATAAACATAAAGCGGTGTTCCATATTCTTCCGCCAGTTCTGCTGCATCGCATCCGTCAATAAATAAGCGTCCGTTCCTAATCTCTTTAATCATATAAATCCTCACCTGAATATCTTGTTTAATGATTTTTTGCTTTATTAAGGTGAGCCCGTCTCCGAGCTCACCTGCTAATCAATATTATCTTTCAGCAACAAATTTTACAGTTCTATCAGATGTATCAATTTTGCATAAAGCTCCCATAGGTAATGTCATGTTAGGATCTCCGTGACCTGCCTGAATGTTATAAAGAACAGGGATGTCAAGGCCCTCTAATGCGTCTTTATATACACAAAGCTCGTCATATTCCGGCATTTCTTTGCAGACAATGTTTGTGAACTGTCCGAGTATCACACCTCTGCAGTCTTTGAACTTTCCTGCATTGCGCAGATGATATGTCCATTTTTCAACTTTCGAGATGTCCTCTCCTACTTCTTCAATAAATATAATTTTATCTTTTGTATCTACCTCATATGGAGTTCCGATACTTGCCGAAAGCAGTGAAAGGTTTCCTCCAATAAGAACACCCTCTGCCTTTCCTTCTTTCAATACACCGATTTCAAAGCCTTCTCCGTTTTCGAATTCATATTCTCCGTCAGCTTCAAGAGAAGCATACAGAGATTTCTTTGATTCTTCGTTGAATTCGCCGACAATATTTGATGAAACCATTGGACCATGGAACGAAACCATATCACATTCCTGTGTTAGGAACAGATGCATATTAGTTACATCACTAAATCCTACGAAAATTTTAGGATTGCTTTTTATAGTCTCAACGTCCAGGAATTCCATAATTCTGCTGCTTCCATCACCGCCGCGCACACAGAAGATTGCATCAACCTCAGGGTCAGCAAACATTTTGTTAACCCATTCAGCTCTCTTTTCTCCTGTTCCGGCCATAAATCCAGCATAGTTTGCTGCAAGGTTGTCAGCAATTTTCACCTTGTAGCCAAGCTCCTGCATAGCATCCACACACTGAGAAATTCTTTCCTCGCTAATTTGTGAGCTTGTACACACAAGTCCTACTGTATCACCTTTTTTTAATTTTTTCGGGAATTTCATTTTAATGCCTCTTATATACTAGAACCACATAATATTTACGATAACTGCTGCTGCGATTAATGAAGCAAGGTCTCCTAACAGACCAGCTGCGATTGAGTGTCTTGTGTTACTTACGCCTACTGATCCGAAGTAAACTGCTACGATATAGAATGTAGTTTCTGTTGAACCTAATGCAACAGAAGCGATTCTACCAATCTGAGACTGAGTTCCGTACTGAGTTAGAAGGTCAACCATCATACCTTCAGCTCCACCACCTGAGAATGATCTCATGATACCCATTGGAAGTACTTCTCCAGGGATTCCGATGATGCTTGTGATAGGGTCAAGCACGTTACACAGCCAATCCATACCACCTGATGCTCTGAACATACCGATTGCACAAAGCATAGCTGTCAGGTAAGGAATGATCATAACTGCTGTTGAAAAACCTTCTTTAGCTCCTTCTGTAAATACAGAGTATACAGGAACTTTTTTGATAATTGCGTATAGACATACTGCAGCAACTACTACAGGTATCGCCCAAATGGATATTATTTCTAAAGCTTCTCTCATCTGTAATTACCTCCTAAAAACCAACTTTTTCTGCATCTCTTGCGCTTACAGGAACATAACCTTCAGGAAGAACGATTGGATTGTCACCAACGTAGTTTTCGTTGATTTCAAGTGTTCCAGCTGCGATTTCCTTTTCAATTACATTTTCCCACTTCCATGCTTTAATTTTCTGGAATAGAAGAGTGCATGTAACACCAACAACTGTTGAAATTGTAGTTGCGATGATTACAGGAGCGATAATTTCAGCTGCACCTTTAGCCTGGATTCCAGCACGAAGTCCGATAGCTGTAATAGGAATCAGAGTGATAGAAGTTGTTGAAATAGCCATTAACATACACTGTGCGTTTGTTGCAATGCTCTTAGTAGGGTTTAGAGTCTGTAATTCCTGCATTGCTTTTAGACCGAATGGTGTTGCAGCGTTACCAATTCCAAGAATGTTAGCTGCAAAGTAAAGAGCCATTGCTGAGTTTGCAGGGTGGTCTGCAGGTACGTCAGGGAATAGGAATCTCATGATAGGAGCAATTCCTTTACCTAGCTTTTCACATAATCCTGATCTTTCCATAACTTTCATAAGTCCACAGAAGAATGCCATGATACCGATAAGTCCAAGTGCGATACTTACTGCTGTATCAGCAAAATCAAAGATATTGTTCAGTACATCTTCCATGTGACCGGTTACACCGCCCGCTACTACAGCGATTACTACAAGTGCAACCCAGATATAGTTCATCATAAAACAAGTCCTCCTTATAAATAATGATTTGATGATGCCTGAGACATTCCCTCGCATCCTATCAGAAAATTAAAACCACCTACTAATCTCTAAAGTTTTAATTATCCGCCAGTTACATCAGAAATTTGTCTCACCATCACTTAAAGCAAGTACCGTGCCAACTGAATTTTTTGAAAATTATATATCATATTACATACTTTCTTCACAAATTCAGCAAAAAGATTGTTT
>CAUWFN010000023.1:0-31420 GCA_963558075.1 uncultured Clostridia bacterium
GTAGATGCGTTTGCGGCACAGCAGTTTTTAGAAACCTTGGAGAACCTATGAAATTTCTACTGTTGTAGATTCGCCCCCCTTGTGGGTGTGTGGATGGAAATTATCATCGTAGATTAATATGACCTACTATGTACGCATTTATATTGCAAGGCTTACAATATTTCTGTATAAACTTGTGCTAAATTGACCAATATAAATGTTAAGCCCAAAGAGTTTACTTTTATTATATAAATATGTATATCTCTCTACGGGAAACGTACATATATGACTATATGTATATTAGATTTTTCAAAATGCATATCTATAATTAGCCAATGCAACCTGCATGCAGGCGACGTTAACTCCTTTCAGCTCATCTGAACTAACTTACAACCTTGTTAATGAGCTAGCATGCAGGCATTGATAACGATGGAAGTTAAATAAAAAATAGATTAAAGCTTCTATAAATAGTTTGTAGAACCCTTTATAATTAAAAAAGCCGCGGAGCACTGAATCACCAATGCTTAGCGGCTTTGATTACCTATGTTATATTCTTTTCTTTCTTCCAGCGAGCATTACCGCTGTTATTGCAGATGCGGCAGGTATTGTAAGCACTATGCCGAAGGTGCCGCACAGTCCCTGCGCAATTTCTATACTCAGGAAATTGGAGTTCAGCAGCTGGTTAAGCTGTACTTGATATGAGATAAATACAAGCAGAGTTACGAAGGCGCTACCTGTAAATGCAAGAATAAGTGTATTCGTCATGGTGCCGATCATGTCCTTTCCAATCTCGATGCCGGAGGTGAAGAGCTCCTTTGATGTGAGATTTGGATTATGACGGTATACCTCGTGTAGGGAAGAAACCACGGACATACCTACGTCCATAATCGCACCTAGTGACGAAATCAAAACGCCTGCAAAGAGCACGTCTTTTATCTTAAGGCCTGTACTTTGCTGTATCAGTATCAGGCTCTCGGCTTCCGCTGAGCTGAAGCCATCTATGTGAATCATTGCTGACATTATTTTGAACAGCAGCAGGGCAAAGCATAGCCCGACCGTTGTAGATGTTATTGCGGCAAAGGTTTTGCGGCTCTGGCCGTTTAGCAGAAGAAGTGTAACGGCAGTGGAAAGGACCGCGCAAATTATGCTCATTAGCACAGGTGAGTAACCGGAGAAGACCGCGGGAAGAAGCAGTCCAACAACGATAAACAGGGAGTAGGCGAGTCCTGCGATTGATTTTAGGCCTTTGCCTCCGCCGATGCATACGATTGCCGCGAAGAGAAGAACGCAGCATGCGATTATCGAAAATCTTCTGTCGTAGTTGTATACCGAATAATAAGCTTTGGTGTTTTCGGGAGCATCGACATTTATGATAAGGGGCATATTCTTTTTTGCAACGACCTGATGGATTTTGGTTATGTAGTTTGTCACTTTTATTGTTTCGCCTTTTTTCTCTCCCTCAGTCAATTTCACCTTCAGATCCTGGCTACCCAGGTAGATTCCGAGCTGTTTGTCGAATTCGATCTGCTGGTCACAAACCTCCACCACGGTAGCGCGCTCGTAGTGAAGGCTGTCTGTAGTATAACGGCTGTAGTCCTTAAACCCCAGCTGCTGCATCGCGAAGACCGCGATTAGACTGAGGAAAATCAAAGTAAGCACGATGGCATTATCTTTTAATTTTCCTAACATATATATTTCTGAATTTCACTTTCTTATAATTTTTCTTAAGCAAGGCAGGACACCTTCGCCGATTTGGCGCATGGATGAACGGCCCTTTACTTTATTCTGACTTTGCGTTCTTTCTTTTTTTGATCAAAGCTGCTGCTGTAGCACCTGATGCAAGGAGTATCATCGAAGCTGCTGCTGCATCTGTCATATCGCCTGTCTGAATGACTTCGTCGGCTTTGTCTTTATCTGTATTCTGTGCTCCGGAAGATGCTCCGTTACCTTCTGTATTTTCTGGTTTCTGGGAATCTCCAGGCTTCTGAGAACCTTCAGGTTTTTTATTGTCATCCTGTGAATCGCCGCCCTGTGACTGGTCTCCGCCTTCTGGCTTTGGAAGTGGCTTCTTTTCGAGTCCTTCTGCTGCTAGTTTTAGGTCGTCGTGAGCTTTGTTAATTTCATCCTGGTGAGCTTCTTTGTTGTCTAAAACTTTCTTTGCACTTTCTAGAGCAGTCTCAAGGTTTTTCCAGCTTTCTTCTGTATAGTCGTTTTCAACAAAATCTTTCTTTGCGATTTCTTCGATGAGGGCGGAAAGCTTTGATGAGTCTGTCTTGTGGATTGTGAATGTGTCGAGCACTTCCATGTTGTCTGCAAAGTAAGTTGTCATTGTGTATGAGCTGTCAGTTACCTGAACGTCTGTAACAGTTCTTCTCTTTGACTGGTCCATCTTTGCTGAGAATTCAGCGTTTGGAGCTGCGATGTCGTAGTATTTGCTTCCTGATGCTGAGTTTCCAGTTAGATAAACTGTTCCGTCTGGATTTACTGTTGAGCTTTCAACTTTTTCTGTACGCTGAGGTGTGGTTCCGTCCATTACGTATGTTCTTGTATATACGTGGTCGTGGCCCATAAGAACAACGTCGATGTCTAGCTCTTTGAACACGTTTGGAAGCTCGTTACGTCTTTGGATGATGTCTTTGTCATCTGTGTGGCTTGCTGTTGAATATACTGAGTGGTGGAATACAACAGTTTTCCATTTTACATCGGGATTCTGTCTGATTGCTTCTTCCATGAATGCCTTGTGCTCCGCAGTTGACATGTTGCATGAGTTGATATCCATGAATAGTGTGTTTTCGTATACGAACCAGTAGTCAGTTCCGGCAGTTGATGCTCCCTTGTCGATGCTTTCGTTTGGGAGGTTGAAGTGCTGGTTATATGCTTCTGATTTTGCATCGTGGTTTCCGATTGTTGTTGCTGAAGGAAGTGATGCAAATGCAGGGTTTAGATATGCTGCGTACTGTGATTCATTTGATGCTGTATTGACCTGATCACCTGCTGATAATAGGAAATCTGCTCCGAGCTTGTTTTGAATAACATCCACTGTTTGGTTCCATCCTTCTGTGTCTGATGGAAGGCTGCCTGCGCCCATCTGTGGGTCTCCAACAAAGGAGAATCTGAAGGAACCGTTGTTGTCCCCTGAACGAAAGGTATAGGTTTCGCTTATTTTTCCTTCATTTACAAGTCTGTAAACGTATTCTGTATTAGGCTTTAGATTTTCTAAAACTGCCTGGTTTGAGTAGAAGCCCTTGTCATTTGATGCGATTGCTGAGTCGGCCTGCTTTGTTTTGAAATCAGCAGGGAAGCTGTCACCTTTCTTTTCGGCATACTGAACTTCGCCAACCTTGTCTGTATCTGCATACCATGTCAGTCTCTGGCTTGTTGTATCTGAGCCTACTGTTAGGAATACTGATTTCTGTGTGATTTCCTGTGGTGCAGGGGCCTGTTCGTTGTAGTTTAGGGCCATGTTCTGGAATTCAAAGTATAGGTCTGAGCTTGTCTCGCGGTCATTGTGAAGTTCTACGGAAACAGTGTTTGATCCTTCTTTTACATATTTTGCGATATCTTCCTTTGATAGGTTGATGTCAGCCTGCTTTGGTGCTCCCGCAGAAACGCCTGCGTAGAACATGTTGTCTTCGTGCTCCTCAGTTGGCATGTCTACTGATTTGATCAGGTGACCGTTTAGGTATACAGCAACTGCATCGTCGTGGAAAAGTGTTCCTGTGATAGATGTGAGCTCGCTAACATTTTTGATTTCTATATTTGTTCTGAAGAAAAATGTCGGAACGTTTACTTTGTCATCGTCCGGCTTGTACTGGTTCAGAAGCACTGTAGGTGTGAATCCATCAAAAGGTTTCAGCTCGCCTCTCTTTGCTCCGAATTTTCCTGCTGCTTTTTTCCATGCTCCGTCATCAAAGCCTGCTCCTGTCCATGCTGTCTTTGATTCTAATCCTTTCGCAGGATCTGTGTTGTCATCGAGATAGTTCCATGAAGTCTTTTCGTCGATAACTGTAATTGTTTCTGACTGCATCTGTTCAGCTGAAACAGGTGCTCCGCTTGTCTGTGCATAAACTTCTGCTGGTGATAACGCCATAGAAGTGGCTACTGAACCTGTGCCTACCATTACAGCGAATGCCAGTATTCCGGCTTTCTGCAGAATTGCTTTTCTTTTCATCTAATAGTTCCTCCATTCTTTTACCGAATAAATGTCACTTTGTATTTGCCGGCATGAATCGTGTCGTGGCAAAATTTTTTCATAAAACCTTCGTGTGTCGAGGTTTAAATCATTACCGGCGATGTCATAATATCAGCTGTGAAAAAAGAAAACAATAGAGTTAACAGAAAGGTAACATGACTTTACGGAGGTTTAACAAAACCGCTGCCCCAGGTCTCGTATCGGTATCAGGGCACCGCGCCGGAGCGGGCTAGCCCTAGCGCCCATTGCCCAATTGATGATATATGTATCAGGGTACTTCGCCGAAGCGAGCTAGCCACAGCGCCCAGCGCCCAATTGACGATATAAGTATCAGGGTACTTCGCCGAAGCGGGCTAGCCACAGCGCCCAGCGCCCTAAAGTGAAGGGACTGAGTTTTAGGGGCCGCGGTATAATTTCAAAAAAGTAAAAAACGGCCTGATGGCCGTTTTTCTCCACTGTGAAATTTCAAATGAATAGATGTTACAGCATAGATACCAAAACTTGAATTCTTGCTGTAACAAATAAATGCTGAGTACAGCACATATTGTAAAAGTGGAATTTTTGCTGTAAAAATTTGAATCGAATACAGCAAGGATACGGAAATTCCAATACTTGCTGTATTTTTTTAGATCAATTTACAGCAAAAAATGCGAAATTGATTTTCTTGCTGTACTCTACGTCATTTTCGTACAGCACATATTCTAATTTCGCAAATCATACTGTACAGCTCCGCAGTTTCGTACAGCACATATTTGGATATCGCAATTCGTGCTGTCCTGGAGGGTAAAAAAATACAGTATGAAATTAGAAATTCGTGATTTGTGCAGTATTTCTAATTTCATTCCATTCTTTCCCCTAATACCTATGCCTTGTTAACTCCGCAAAATATAAAATGTATGCAGTTTTTTCTTTTTCTTGAAAAACTGCATCCGTAAAATGACCCTGCGTCCATTGCCCCCCAAAAACTGAAATGCACCAGCTAGTTATGCTTTCCCGAAACCCGAAGAAGAACCCAAAGAAGCTATTTTTCGAGCACGAGGATTTCATCTTCGCATGCCTGCATTGCTTCTAGTGCCTCAGCAAGCAGTGTATCTAGCTCCCAGCCAAGCTGCTCTGCTCCACGTTTGATTGTATCTCTGTCGCAGCCAGCAGCAAATTTTTTATCTTTGAATTTCTTTTTCAGAGATTTGAGCTCCATGTCTTTGGTGGTCTTTGATGGGCGCATAAGCGCAGCGGCACCGATAAGGCCTGTAAGCTCGTCAACTGCAAAGAGAATTTTTTCCATTTCATGTTCAGGCTCGATATCGGAGCAGATGCCGTAACCGTGGGATACGATGGCATGGATCATGTCGTCTTCGATGCCTGCTTCTTTCAGAAGCTCAGGGGCTTTTTTGCAGTGCTCGTAAGGCCACATTTCAAAATCGATGTCGTGCAACAGTCCGCAGCGTGACCAAAAATCAGTATCCTCTGTATATCCGTGTTTTTTAGCCATGTAGCCCATGACACATTCTAGAGTAACTCCATGATGAATGTGAAAATCATCTTTGTTGTATTTTTTTAGCAGTTCAAAAGCATCTTCTCTTGTAATCATTTCTTTTCCTCCGTTATAATTATGTATTTTGCGTATGCGGCGCTAGAAATACGGGTAATATCAAAAGCGTCCGGAGCCAGGTCACTGAGTATCCGAGCTCGGTAGCACAAGCAAAGTATTTACCTGGCGTGTTCGTTCCCAAGCACCTAGGTCTCACAATGTATGCAGTTTTTCTTTTTTTTGAAAAACTGCATCCGTAAAATGACACTGTTTTTGAAGCATGATTTGAGATTTAGCGATTTATGCTTCAATCGGATCTTTAAATTTTGGATGCATAAATGACAATGTAGCAAAATCTGTTCCGAATTTTTGGCCCAATTTTCCTATGCTTTTGAAGCAGATTTTGGCAAAATCAAAAAACTGCTTCATTACCTTGCCCGATTTCCGGAAGCACAATTTAAGCTTTTGCGATTTATGCTTCAAGAAGCCTCACAAAAAACGGATGCAGATCTGAGCATTTTGCGATTTATGCTTCCATTGCCCCCAAAAAGCCGAAATGCACCAGCTGCCCATGCGTCCTGAGACCCAAAAAGCCGAAATGCACCAGCTGCCCATGCGTCCTGAGCAAGGTCCCAGAGTGCCTAGCGCCCATGCTTCCTGAGCCAGGTCCAAGAGTGCCTAGCGCTGTGCGTCCTGAGCCAGGTCCCAGAGTGCCTAGCGCTGTGCGTCCTGAGCCAGGTCCAAGAGCTACAGCGCCCGATTTCGGAAAGGCGGACGGAACCTTTAATCGTTTATCTTGTTAGTTTCTCGCGCAGGTTTTCCGAAATCGAAGCTTTGATCGTTTATCTTGTTAGTTTCTCGCGCAGGTTTTCCGAAATCGAAGCTTTAATCGTTTATCTTGTTAGTTTTTCGCGCAGGTTTTCCGAAATCGAAGCTTTGATCGTTTATCCTGTGAATTCTCTGCGCAGATTTTCCTCTATCAGAGGCTTTGATCGTTTATCCTGTGAGTTGTTTGCGCAGATTTTCCAAAATCAAAGCTGTGATTGTTTATCTTGTAAGTTCTCCGCGCAGGTTTTCTTCCATCAGAGCTTTGATCTCTTCTTTTGGAAGGCCCAACGTGAACAGGTAGTACAGCTTTGTTACGGCCGCTTCTGTAGTCATGTTGTATCCGCTTACGGCACCGGCGTCGGTGAGGGCAGAGCTCGTTTCGTAGGTTCCGAGTTTGACAGTTCCCTGCTGACACTGGGAGCATACGGTTATGATTGTGCCGTGATCGAATGCCTTGCGAATTATTGGAAGAAGTGCGTGGCTGTAGCTTGGTATATTTCCCGCACCAAAGGTTTCAAGCACGATTCCTTTGAGGCTTTCTGTCATGATTGACTCAAAGAGGCTAAACTGAATGCCTGGAAAAACCTTGAGAACTCCAATAGATGTCTGCTTGAATTCTGTCAGATGAAATGGTCTGTTTTCTTCGGGACGTTTTAGCGCTGCATGATTATAAATTATGTCGATTCCAGCCTCGGCGAGAGGATGGTAGTTAGGCGATGCGAAAGCGATAAGCCCGTCGGATGAGGCCTTTGTTGCGCGATTTCCACGCAAAAGCTTGCCGCCAAAATAAAGGCATACTTCCTTTGCAATACCTTGGCCTGCAATCAGCATAGACGTAATCAGATTGTCGCGAGCATCACTTCTCAGCTGACAAAGGGGAATCTGTGACCCTGTAATTACAACGGGTTTGTCGAGCCCCTCTAACATAAACGAAAGTGCCGATGCGGTGTATGCCATAGTATCTGTCCCGTGAAGCACCACATAGCCGTCATATTTTTCGTAGTTTTCGGCGATAACTCTGCCAATCTGGTTCCATTGCTCAAGTGCGATATTTGACGAGTCAAGCAGCGGATCAAATTCTATCATGTCCCAGTCTGGCATAGATTCATCATGAATATCGTCGATTTGCGATATGGCATCATAAAAATAGCCTTTTTCGGGAGCAAAGCCTCTCTCCGTTGGCACCATCCCAATTGTACCTCCGGTATATAAAATGCAGATTTTTTTCTTCATTAGAATATCCTTTCTTGAAAATTTAAGCAGGAAAGCCCTGTATGTCTTGTGACATAAAGAAGTCCCGCACATGGAAGCACAATCAAAGACCGTAGCTTTGCAGCTTTCTATTATTTTCCGTTCATTTTGTTCATGATCTGGTCGATTGCATCGATTACAGCGTATCTGAAACCGTTCTTTTCTAAGGTTGAGACTCCAACAATTGTAGTACCGCTTGGGGAGCAAACCTCATCCTTCATCTGGCCTGGATGGTTTCCTCTCTTTAGCGCCATTTTTCCAGTGCCTGCAAGCATCTGTGCAATCAGGCTGTAAACAACAGGTCTTGTGAGTCCGTGTTTGCAACCGGCATCGCCAAGAGCTTCCATGAACATAGCAACAAAGGCAGGAGAGCAGCCGGCAACAGTTCCTGCAATTCCCATGTGCTCTCTATCAAGCCATAGGAACAGGCCTAGGTTTTCTAGTAACTCTTTGACAAAGGCTTTTTCGTCCTCTGTAAGTGTGTTTTCTTCTTCGCAGATGAAAATTCCCTCGCAAACAGATACTGGAGTGTTAGGTGCAGTTGCAAGGCAGTGAGCCTTTGGCAGAAGCTTTGATAATGTGTCGCAGAAAATTCCTGCAGCTAGCGAAATTACTACTTTTCCGTCTAGGGCATCCTTGAGCGGGCTCATAACTTCTTCTACCATATAAGGCTTAACACCGATGAATATAACATCGCACTTTTCGCAGACCTCAAGGCTTGTTTCGCATGCAGTGATTCCTTCGGCCTCAGCTTTTTTCTGAAGCTTTGCAAAATCTCTTGCGCTTGCAAAGATCTGATTAGGCTTTATTGCACCTGATGCCATAAGTCCCATGCCAGTTGCGCCAGCCATATTTCCATATCCAATAAATCCGATTTTTACAGTATCTAAATTAAGCATTTTACTTTCCTCCATTAATATATTCTAATATATTATATAGACTGAGTGTTAATATTGCAAGGATGCCATGAGGGCACATAGTATTTGCAAAAGCTGATATCTGTAATATAATTTTGGTAGAGATGCTTATAAATAGTTGGACCTTTTGACATCGCGAGGATTGATATATGGATATAAAAAATTACTACATAGAAAAAGGGTCAGGAGAGCCTTTGGTCTTACTTCATGGAAATGGAGAATCTAGCGAATATTTTACAGCCCAGATAGAATATTTTTCGAAGAAATATCGTGTAATTGCAATAGATACACGTGGCCACGGAAAAAGCCCAAGGGGAAAAGCGCCCTTTACAATTCACCAGTTTGCAGACGATCTTTTGGACTTTTTTGACGAGCTTGGAATAGAGAGGGCTAATATCCTTGGATTTTCGGACGGTGGGAATATAGCGATAATTTTTGCACTAAAATATCCCGAGAGAGTAGCGAAGCTGGTTTTAAATGGTGCAAATATCAATGTAGGTGGCATGAAACTGCCCGTAAGGATTGCTGCAGAGGCAGGATATTATATATCAAAGCTCTTCTTCTCGATTTTTCGCATACTGAGACTTGGTGATTCCTTAGAAGAGCGCGCAGGCTCTTTGATAGGAAATGCAAAGAAGAAGATGGAGCTATTTGCTTTGATGGTTAAATATCCAGCAATTGATGCAAAATATCTTGCTAGAATCACAGTTCCTGTTCTTGTCATAGCCGGCAGCAGAGATATGATAAAAGAAAAGCACACTCGCCTTATTTATAGAAGCATCATAGGCTCGCGCCTTGCAATAATTCGGGGGAGCCATTTTGTTGCAAGTGAAAATCCGAAGGAATTTAACTATAAGGTTGATGAGTTCTTAGAAGATGCAAATAGAGCGGATGGTGTTTAATATGTACTTATCCAAAAGGGATTTGTTTTGAAAATACAGGGTTTTGCCCACTTGAATACGGGCGGCGATTTTGATATTATATATATATCTGGACATTTGCAGGAAACGACCATGCATAGAGGTGTTCCGCGGCCAGAAATAAACAGATAGAAAGAGATGGACGAAATGAACGACGTACAGCTTAGAGAACTTCACAGAAACACAGCTGAATATGCAGACAAAGAAATTGTTGTAAGAGGCTGGGTCAGAACTAATAGAAGCTCAAACAAATTTGGTTTTATAGAATTAAACGACGGTACTTTTTTCAAATCAGTACAGGTTGTGTATGAGACAGATAAAATTGACAATTTTAACGAAATCGCAAAAGCTCCTATTTCATCAGCTTTGATGGTAAAGGGTGTGCTAGTGCTTACACCAGATGCTAAACAGCCTTTCGAAATCAAAGCGACAGAGGTTGTAATGGAAGCTGATTCAGAAGCGGATTACCCACTTCAGAAGAAGAGACACTCAATGGAATTCCTAAGAGAAATTGCTCACCTAAGACCTAGAAGTAACACTTTCTCAGCAGTATTTAGAGTTAGATCTCTTGTAGCATATGCAATTCACAAGTTCTTCCAGGAGAACGACTTTGTTTATGTACATACTCCAATAATCACAGGAAGTGACTGCGAGGGTGCAGGCGAAATGTTCAGAGTTACTACTCTTGATATGGAAAACGTACCAAAGACAGAAGACGGCAAGGTTGACTATTCAGATGACTTCTTCTGCAAGGAAACAAGCCTTACTGTAAGCGGACAGCTAGAGGCAGAAACTTTTGCTCTTGCATTCAGAAACGTTTACACATTTGGACCTACATTCAGAGCCGAAAACTCAAACACAGCAAGACACGCATCAGAATTTTGGATGATTGAACCAGAAATCGCTTTTGCTGATTTAGAAGATGACATGAGACTTGCAGAGGCAATGGTAAAATACATCATCAGATACGTATGCGAGCATGCACCAGAAGAAATGGAATTCTTCAACAAATTCATCGACAAAGGTCTTCTTGAGAGACTTGACAATATCGTAAACGCTGACTTCGGCAGAGTTACTTATACAGAAGCTGTTGAACTTCTACAGAAATCAGGCAAGGAATTCCAGTATCCAGTAGAATGGGGTATTGACCTTCAGACTGAACACGAAAGATATCTGACAGAAGAAATCTTCAAGAAGCCTCTATTTGTAACAGACTATCCAAAAGACATCAAAGCTTTCTATATGAGACTTAACGATGACGGAAAGACAGTTGCAGCATGCGACCTTCTTGTTCCAGGCGTTGGCGAAATCATCGGAGGAAGCCAGAGAGAAGAAAGACTTGACGTTCTTACTGCAAGAATGGCAGAGATGGGACTTAACGAAGAAGAATATTCATGGTATCTTGACCTCAGAAAATACGGCGGCGTAAAACACGCAGGCTATGGTCTTGGATTCGAAAGAATGATTATGTACCTAACTGGTATGAGCAATATCAGAGACGTGCTTCCATTCCCAAGAACACCAAAGACAGCTGAATTCTAATCATGTGCGATAACCATACGCATGAGGGATGCCATCATCATCACGTTCACTCAGAAGAAGAAAAAAAGGCTGTAATCAACAGACTTTCTAAGATTTCTGGACATATTCAGGCGATTAAAACCATGATAGAAAATGACAGAGACTGCAGTGATGTTTTGATTCAGCTTGCGGCAGTGAAATCTGCAGTCAATAACACAGGTAAGCTGGTTCTTCGAAATCATATAGAGCACTGCATTGTCGAGGCTGTTGAGCATGGTGATGAGGAAAGCATAGAAAAGTTAAATAAGGCGATTGATTCGTTTGTAAAATAAAAGAGTTGCCAGCTGGCAACTCTTTTTATGTTGGAACAATTTGTGTAATCAGTATAGATACATTTTGTTTTGTAAACTTTACATTTTTTATGCGTCGATTGTTGAGATCCCAAGTGTAGTTTCTTCTAGTACATCTAGGAGAACTTTTACAGTGTCAAGGGATGTGAACATTGTAACGTTGTTTTCTACTGCGCACTGTCTGATTTCGTATCCATCGGAAATGCCTCCGGATGAGTTGATATCACGAGTGTTCAGGATGTATGTTACATAACCCTGGCGGATAGAATCTTTGATCTCTTCGCTTCCTTCACTGATCTTTTTAACAGCTCTTGTACGGATTCCGTGTTCCTTGAGGAATTTTGCAGTGCCTGCTGTTGCCTGGATGTTGAAGCCCATGTTGTAGAATCTTCTGATTAGAGGTAGAGCTTCTTCTTTGTCTCCGTCTGCGATTGTGCAGAATACTGTTCCGTAGTTCATTACGCTCATGCCTGATGCTTTGAGGGCTTTGTAAAGGGCACGAGTTAGGCTGTTGTCGTATCCGATTGCTTCTCCAGTTGATTTCATCTCAGGGCTGAGATATGCATCAAGTCCGCGAAGTTTTGAGAATGAAAATGCAGGTGCTTTTACGTACCAGCGTTTCTTTTCTTCTGGATAAATTTCTGTGATTCCCTGTTCCTTTAGGCTCTTTCCAAGGATTACTAGGGTACCGATGTCAGCAAGGCTGTAGCCGGTTGCCTTTGATAGGAAAGGAACTGTTCTTGATGAACGAGGGTTAACTTCTATTATATATACGTTTTCGTTTTCGTCTACGATGAACTGGATGTTGTATAGTCCAACGATACCGATTCCAAGACCAAGCTTTTTGGTGTAGTCTAAGATTGTTTCTTTAACCTTTTCGGAAATGCTGAATGATGGGTATACGCTGATTGAGTCTCCACTATGGATACCTGTTCTTTCTACAAGCTCCATGATGCCAGGAACGAATACGTCAGTTCCATCGCATACTGCATCTACCTCGACTTCTTTACCCTGGATATATTTGTCAACAAGTACAGGTTTGTCTTCGTCGATTTCTACAGCAGTTTTTAGGTAGTGTCTTAGGCTCTCTTCGTCTGCAACAATCTGCATTGCACGGCCTCCAAGTACGAATGAAGGTCTTACAAGAACAGGGTAGCCAATCTTTTCGGCTGCTTTTACACCGTCTTCTATCTTTGTTACTGCTTTTCCTTCTGGCTGAGGAATGTTTAGGTCGCTTAGGACCTTTTCGAATGCATCTCTGTTTTCTGCTCTTTCGATAGCATCGCAGTCAGTTCCGATAATTTTAACTCCGCGGTCACGAAGTGGCTGTGCAAGGTTTATTGCAGTCTGTCCGCCAAGGGATGCGATTACGCCATAAGGCTGTTCCATGCGGATGATATTCATAACATCTTCTACTGTAAGAGGTTCAAAGTACAGCTTGTCGGATGTTGTGTAGTCTGTTGAAACTGTTTCTGGGTTGTTGTTAATGATAATCGCTTCGTATCCGAATTCTTTGATTGTCTTAACAGCGTGTACTGTTGAGTAGTCGAATTCTACACCCTGACCGATTCTGATAGGACCAGATCCAAGCACGATAATCTTTTTCTTGTCTGAGATTACTGATTCGTTTTCGTCCTCGTATGTTGAGTAGAAGTAAGGAATGTATCCTGAGAATTCAGCTGCGCATGTATCAATCATCTTGTAAACAGGCATGATTTCGTTTTCAACACGCATGTTATATACATCAACTTCAGGCATTTCCCAAAGCTGAGCGATGAATTCATCAGAAATTCCCATTCTCTTAGCTTCGTAAAGAACTTTAGCATCGCCTTTGTTTTCTCTTAGTTCGACTTCCATATTGATGATGTTCTGGATTTTTTCCAGGAAAATCATGTCTATCTTTGTTGCATCGCAGATTACACCAACGTCAGTTCCGCGGCGGAGAAGTTCTGCAATAGCAAAGTATCTGTCGTCTGTTGCAAGTGTGATGTAGTGGAGAAGGTCCTCTGTCTTTTCGTCATTGAACTTTTCCATGTACAGGTGGCATACGCCGATTTCAAGTGAGCGTGTTGCCTTGAGAAGACTCTCTTCTAGTGTTCTGCCAAGGCTCATTACCTCGCCTGTAGCCTTCATCTGAGTTGATAGTGTATTGTTTGCGTTTGCAAATTTATCAAATGGGAATCTAGGCATCTTGGTTACGATGTAGTCAAGGGCAGGCTCAAAGCATGCAGGTGTGTTTGCTACCTGGATTTCGTCAAGATTCATACCTACTGCAATCTTTGCTGTTACGCGGGCAATTGGGAATCCGCTTGCCTTTGATGCAAGAGCAGATGATCTTGAAACACGAGGGTTAACCTCGATTAGGTAATATTTGAATGAGTATGGGTCAAGGGCAAACTGTACGTTGCATCCGCCTTCGACCTTCAGCGCACGGATGATTTTGAGGGCGCTGTCTCTAAGCATCTGGCATTCTTTGTTTGTCAGAGTCTGAGTAGGGCATACTACGATTGAGTCTCCTGTGTGGATACCTACAGGGTCAACGTTTTCCATGTTGCAGATTGCGATTGCAGTATCGTTTGCATCACGCATTACCTCGTATTCGATTTCTTTGTAGCCTTTGATGCTCTTTTCTACAAGAACTTCTGTTACAGGAGAAAGCTTTAGGCCGTTCTTTAGAAGCTCACGGCATTCTTCTTCGTCATCAGCAAAGCCGCCGCCTGTTCCGCCAAGTGTGAAAGCAGGTCTTAGAACTACCGGATATCCGATTTCTTCTGCAGCAGCAAGTCCTTCTTCTACTGTGTGAGCGATGATTGAAGGAAGTACAGGTTCGCCTAGCTCCTCGCAAAGCTCTCTGAACATAAGTCTGTCTTCTGCTCTTTCGATACTTTCGCTGCTTGTTCCAAGAAGCTCAACCTGACATTCGCGAAGAATGCCTTTTTTCTCTAGCTGCATAGCAAGGTTAAGTCCTGTCTGACCGCCGATTCCAGGTACGATTGCATCAGGTCTTTCGTAGCGAAGAATCTTTGCTACATATTCTAGAGTTAGAGGCTCCATATATATTTTGTCTGCGATTGCAGTATCAGTCATGATTGTTGCAGGGTTTGAGTTGCAGAGAACAACTTCGTAGCCTTCTTCTTTCAGTGCAAGGCAGGCCTGAGTTCCGGCATAGTCGAATTCTGCCGCCTGACCGATTACGATAGGTCCTGAACCTATTACAAGTATTTTCTTTAAATCTGTTCTCTTTGGCATTTATTTTCCCTCCTTAATCATGTCAATAAACTGGTCAAATAAGTATTCGAAGTCCTGTGGTCCTGCAGCGCTTTCTGGGTGGAACTGTACTGAGAAAACATTGTCCCTTTTGCATGCAACGCCTTCTACACTCTTGTCGATAACGTTGATGTGTGTAAGCTCAAGGTCAGTTCCCTCTAGGCTCTTTTCATCAACAGCAAAGCCGTGGTTCTGAGCTGAGATTCCAATCTTACCAGTTGCAAGATCTTTTACCGGGTGGTTTCCGCCACTGTGAGCGTGTTTCATCTGGTATGTGTCAGCACCGTATGCAAGGCTGATAAGCTGATGGCCTAGGCAGATACCAAACATTGGATATTTGCCCTTTAGGGTTTTGATTAGTTCTACTACGGAAGGAACATCCTTTGGATTTCCAGGACCGTTTGAAATGAAGATTCCATCAGGATTCATAGATTCAATTGTTTCTGCAGAAGTGTTCCATGGAACTACAGTAACGTTGCATCTTCTTGCATTGAGCTCTCTTACGTTGTTCATCTTCATTCCTAGGTCAATTGCAACGATGTTGTATTTTGCATTTGTTGTTCTTGAATACCAACGCTTGCGCGAGCTTACCTTGGCAACAGCATCCTTTGGAATTTCTGTTTCCTTTACTGTTTTTAGGGCTTCTTCCAGAGGAGTATCTGCTGATGTGATAAGAACCTTCTGGCTTCCAAAGTCACGGATGTGTCTTGTGAGCTTTCTTGTATCAAGGCCAAAGATGCCTGGAATCTTGTGCTCTTCCATGATTTCTGCAAGAGTTTTTGTATATCTGAAGTTTGACGGCAGGTCATTGTACTCACGAACAATAAGTCCTCCGATTACTGGATTCTTTGTTTCGTAGTCCTCGTCAGTAACACCGTAGTTACCGATAAGAGGGTAAGTCATAACTACCATCTTGTAGATGCAGGAAGGGTTTGAAACTACTTCCTGGTATCCGGCCATACCGGTAGTAAATGCGATTTCGCAAACACGATCGACATCAGCACCAAAGCCGTAGCCATAGTATTCGCTGCCGTCCTCAAGGACGATTTTTCTGTTGAATTCCTTTGTCATATTTACTGAACCTCCGTTAAAAAAACAGCTGCTAAGATGAAATCCATCAAAGCAGCTGGGTAAAATTAATTGCGATTTAAATAAAAAAGCTTGTCGTACCTGCGACAAGACATGCAAAGCAAAACATGAGCAGCGGTGAGGGTACAGTTTACCCGCCGGGAAAATCTGCTATGTATAAACTATGTGCAAAATCTTGTCGGCAACTCCGTACCCACTTAAAGATTTCATTAAAAAAATTATAGCATAGGCATTTGTGGGTGTCAATGCTATAATCGCGGTCTATTGGGAAGCTAAAAAGTCGTAGATGAACTTGCTATATAGGCAAAACTAAAGAAATTTGGATGCCAAAAACATCGCAAAAAACCGCATGCTTTCGCCGATTATAACCCCCCGGGAGGCTTGCGGCAGCATAGCTGGCATATTAGAATGTACTTGTGTGATATTATTACTATATATAGAAGAAAAGATGGGGTAGAGGATATGAAAAAAACAAAGAAGTTATTCGTAGTGCTGATGTGCATACTCGCGTTATTTGCACTTACAGCATGCGGAAAAGATGATGCAAGAGATGCAGAATCTGTTGTTGTAACTATGCCGACGACAGCAGAACCTGAGGCGGGATTTGACCCTGCATACGGATGGGGCGCAGGAGAACATCCCCACGAGCCTCTTATTCAGAGCACTCTTGTAAAAACAACAAAAGACATGGGAATCGAAAAGGATCTTGCGACTGAATATAGCGTAAGCGATGATGGCCTCGTGTGGACGGTAAAAATCAGAGATGACGTCAAATTCACAAACGGCGATAAGTTGAGCGCAAAAGACGTAGCTTTCACTTATAACAACTGTAAGGAAAACAGCTCTGTAAACGATTTTACAATGCTAGACAAGGCAGAGGCAAAGGATGATACTACTGTAGAATTCAAGCTGACAAAGCCTTATTCACCATGGCCTTATACAATGGCTGTAGTTGGAATTGTGCCAGAAAAGGGATATAGCAAGGACTATGGTCAAAATCCTATCGGAAGCGGAAGATATATAATGAAGAAATGGGATAAGGGCCAGCAGGTTATCCTAGAGGCAAACCCTGATTACTACGGCGAGCCTGTAAAAATGAAAAACGTTACAATCCTGTTCATGGAAGAAGATGCAGCTCTTGCAGCAGCTAAGGCAGGAGAAGTGGATGTAGCTCACACTGCGGCGACCTATGCATCAGATGTAAAAATCGACGGCTACGAAATCTTTAGCGCAAAATCTGTAGATAACAGAGGAATTAATCTTCCTGCAATCGAGCCAGTAACAAAGGATGGGATAACATACGGCAACCGATTCCTTTCAGATGTAAACGTGAGAAGAGCTCTTAATATCGGCTTTGATAGAGAAAAACTGATAGACGAGGTTCTCGCAGGATATGGAAGCGCAGCCTATAGCGTATGCGATGGAATGCCTTGGGCAAGCGAAGATTCTAAGGTTGATTTTGATATAGAAAAATCAAAGGCAATGCTCGATGAAGCGGGCTGGAAGCTGAACAAAGACGGCATTCGCGAAAAGGATGGAAACAAAGCAGAGCTTACAATCATGTTCTCTGCAGGAGACTCTGTAAGACAGTCAATTGCAGAAAATCTCGGAGTTCAGTTCGGCGAGCTTGGAGTTAAGGTAAAGACAGAAGGCGTTGACTGGGATAGTGCATATGACAGAGCTCAGAACAGTCCTCTAGTATGGGGATGGGGCGCGCAGAACCCTATGGAGCTTTACAATATCTACCACAGCCAGGCAGAAAGCCCTCTGGGACTTTGTGATTTTTCACCATACAAGAATGAAACTGTAGATGCATATATGGATAAGGCACTTCAGAACTCAGATACAGAAGCCGGAAACCAGCTATGGCAGAAGGCTCAGTGGGATGGACAAACTGGTGTAACTCAGGATGGAGATATTCCTTGGATATGGATCTGCAATGTGGATCATCTGTATTATGCAAAGGACGGTCTAAAGATAGCTGAGCAGAAGATTCACCCTCACGGCCACGGATGGTCAATTGTAAACAATGTTGATGAGTGGAGCTGGGATAATGAGTAAAAACAAAGGGGAATTTAGAAGCGGCCTGCCGGAAACGGCGGGCCGCAGCTTTGCTTTATATGTATCAAAAAAATTAATAAGGATTGCTCTTCTTGTTTTTGCTGTGAGCATTGTAACCTTTGCTCTTATGGAAGCATCGCCAATTGATCCTCTATCTGCAAATGTGGGTCAGGCGGCTCTTGGCACTATGAGCACAGAGCAAATATCAAAGCTCGAAAGCTACTGGGGCACAGATGTAAACCCTGTAGAGAGATATATGAACTGGGCGACGAGTTTTGTTCGAGGAGATATGGGAGTGTCCCTTCTATATAGGCAGCCTGTATCTAGCGTGATATGGGAAAGGCTTTCTAATTCATTGATTTTACTTGCAGCAGCGTGGCTGATTTCTGGGATACTAGGATTCTTTCTCGGCGTAATTTCGGCGGTCAAAAGAGGGCGCCTTGCAGATAGAATCATAAGGGGATATTGCATCGTGATTTCGAGCACGCCTTCGTTTTGGATTGCCATGCTACTTCTTTTGATATTTGGGGTGTACCTTGGTATTTTTCCTGTTGGATTTAGCGCTCCTGTAGGCCAAGGGGCAGAAGATGCAAGCTTTATAGATCAGCTTAGACATGCGTTTTTACCAGCTCTTGCCCTAAGCATAACAGGGATTTCTGGAGTCTGCCTTCATACGAGGGAGAAGGTTATCGATATCTGTGAAAGCGATTATGTGACTTTTGCAAGGTGCAGAGGAGAGAGCGGTTTTGATATTTTTAGAAACCATATTCTGAGAAATGCGCTTCTGCCGGCGGTAACTATGCAGCTTTCAGGAATCGGTGAGATTTTCGGAGGGTCTGTTCTCGTGGAGCAGGTGTTCTCTTATGCAGGAATTGGCCAGGCGGCAGTGACTGCAGGACTTGGAAGCGATATGCCTCTTTTGATGGGTATAACTGTAATCATGTCGGTTATTGTATTTGCTGGAAACTTTACGGCAGACCTTCTGTACATGTTGATTGACCCGAGAATGAGAAAAGGAGGGCTAAGCGGTGGAAAATAATATGCGAAAAAAGCTTTGCCTTTACCTAGCATTATCTGTGGTTTTGATTTCGGCCATAATGGCTTTTGGATTTGTGTGGAAAAATCAGGCTCTTGTCTGTGATTTTACATCAAAAAATCTGCCCCCTTCAATTTCTCATTTATTTGGAACTGACTGGATGGGGCGAGATATGATTTATCGTACGTTTACAGGACTTTCGATAAGTATCGTAATTGGCCTTGCAGCTGCTTTGATAAGCGGAATTTTTGCCACATTCGCTGGAATCCTTGCGGGAACCTGCGGCAAAAAAACAGATGCGGCCGTTACTTTTTTGATTGATCTTGTGTCTGGAATTCCCCATATACTTTTGATGCTTCTTATCTCTGTTGCGGCAGGGAGAGGCCTTGGCGGAGTAATCCTTGCGGTTTCTTTGACTCACTGGACTCAGCTTGCGAGAGTTATGAGAGCGGAGGTTCTTCAGCTGAAAGACAGCGGATATATAAAGCTTGCGAAAAAAATGGGAAAATCGAGCGGATATATTATAAAGGAGCATTTGCTCAGTCATATACTTCCTCAGTTCATAGTTGGAATTGTTTTGACCTTTCCTCACGCTATACTTCATGAGGCTTCGATTACGTTCCTTGGATTTGGTCTTGACTCTAGTCAGCCGGCCATCGGGATTATTTTATCTGAATCGATGAAATATATGATTATGGGAAAATGGTATCTTGCATTTTTCCCTGGACTTATGCTTGTGATAACTGTTGCGGTGTTTTGGAAAATTGGGGATCTGACGAGAAAGCTTCTAGATCCGCACAGTCTTCATGAGTAGGGGGTGAAAAGATGAAATCTGAATATATATTGGAAATAAAAAACCTTAATATTTCCTTTAGCCAGTACGATGCGGCCCTGAGCAAAAGCGAGTATGAGACAATCAAAAGGCTTGATGTATCGGTGAAGAAGGGCGAAATGGTAGCCGTTGTCGGAAGCAGCGGCTCGGGAAAAAGTCTTCTCGCTCATGAAATTATGGGGATTTTACCATACAATGCAAAAGTAAGCGGTGATGTACTGTTTTGCGGAAGTCCTCTTACAGAAGAGAGGCGCAAAGAGCTCATTGGAAGAAAAATCGTACTAGTTCCCCAGAGCCTTTCGTATCTTGACCCACTTCAAAAGACAGGACGGCAGATTCTTGCAGGGAGAGAAACGCCGGAGCGCAGAAAACGCCTTGACAATCTACTTTCGCGATATCATCTCCCGGAAAAGGTGAAAAATCTCTATCCATTTGAGCTTTCTGGTGGGATGCAGAGAAGAGTGCTTGTTTCTACGGCAGTCATCGAAAGCCCTGATCTTGTCATCGCCGATGAGCCAACTCCTAACCTTGACCTTGAACTTGCAAAGCGGGTTATGACTCATTTTCGCGAGCTTGCAGATAGTGGATGCGGCGTTCTTGTGATTACTCATGACCTTGAGCTTGCCCTTGAAACATGCGACAGGCTTGTAATTTTTCATGACGGAATGAGTGTTCATGAGTGTAGACCTTCAGAGTTTGAAAAACTGAAATCCGCAAAAGAAGGTTTTGCAAAAGAGCTTTATCTTGCCTTAGCAGGAGCAAAAAAAAGCGCTTGCAAGCCCTGCGAAAAAGGCTACGACAAAGAAAATGCCCAAGGCGCTTGCGATTCTCTTTCTATGGACCAGCCCGTAGAAAAACCAATTAGCGAAAAAGTTATTCTCTCTGCAGAAAATCTTACTTTCGGATACGGAGATGGACAGGAAAATATTCTCGAAAATTTCTCTCTTGAGCTTCGAGAGGGCGAGCGCATAGGAATTTTTGCAAAGAGCGGACGCGGCAAAACTACGCTGTGTAAATTGCTTTCCGGCTACGAGAGGCCAAAGAAGGGCATTGTTTCATTCGAAGGAAAAAACATTTATGATTATGACGGCTACTGCCCTGTTCAGATGATCTGGCAGGAGCAAAACCTTGCGGTGAACCCGCGCATGAAAATGGCAAAGGTCCTTGCAGAGGGCGATGAGGTTTCGGATTCTATCGTAAAAGCTCTTGGAATTAGAAAGGAATGGATGAGCCGCTACAGAAACGAGCTTTCAGGAGGGGAGATTCAGAGGTTTTGCATAGCAAGGGCCCTAGGCAAGCGAACAAAGGTGCTCGTCTGCGATGAGATTACTACGATGATGGATCTTGTAAGTCGCAGAAAAATATGGGAATTTCTGCTTAAGGAGACAGAAAGCCGGGGAATTTGTATGATTGTTGTAAGTCACAGCAGAAGTTTACTTGAAAATGTATGCGATAGAATAATAGACTTATAGCAAAAAAGACATTTATAAAAAGAAGGCTGCATGCCAGAGAAAAATCTGGTACATGCAGCCTTTTTTTTCGTAGTTAGGGGATTTGTTAAGAAAAATTAAGGCCTGTTAATAAATTAACTATGTCATTTGCTTCTTTAGAATGGTATAATATTTATGTACGTCATGATGGGGGAGCCTTTTGGCGACATGATGTGCATATTCAAATGAGGAGGATAAATTTGATGAGAATAATTATTGCATCTGATATACACGGTTCTGCGACATACTGCAGAGCACTTGTTAATGTTTTTGAAAAGAGCCATGCGGACAAGCTTGTGCTGCTTGGTGATATCTTGTATCACGGTCCGAGAAACGAGCTTCCGGGAGGATATGCGCCAAAGGATGTAATCACAATGCTAAACTCAATCTCTGGCAAGATTCTCTGTGTAAGAGGAAACTGCGAGGCAGAGGTGGACCAGATGGTTCTTGATTTTCCTGTAATGGCCGAATATGCTCTTATACCAGTAGAAGACAGAATGATGTTTGTAACACACGGCCATAACTTCAATGAAGAAAACGTACCGCCTATGGCAGAGGGCGACATTCTTTTGAACGGTCATACGCATATTCCGGCTGTTAGAGAGCACGAACACTACATATATATGAACCCAGGCTCAACATCAATCCCAAAGGAAGACAGCTGCAACAGCTTCATGCTTCTTGACGGCGGAAATTTCAGATGGTACAGCCTTGAGGATGCAATAGATGCAGATGGAATCGAAGAAATCGAGCCGTATATGGAATACACACTTTAGATAAACCTTAGAAAAAAGACACTTGATACATGGGAGGCGGTCATATGATGAAAGGTGCCATTTTTGATGTCGACGGGACTTTGCTAGATTCTATGGGCGTATGGAATTCGGCAGGAAGAAACTTCCTGAAGAAGCTTGGAATCGAGGCAACGCCTGAGCTTGGCGATATAATGTTTACGCTTACTACAGCAGAAAGCGCAGAATATCTTGCAGATAATTTTGATGTTGGGATGAGCTGCGATGAGATAATAGAGGGAATCAACGCCGAGGTTGAAAAGTTTTATTTTACTCAGGCAGATTTTAAGCCTGGCGCAAGAGAGCTTTTAGATGAGCTTCGCGAAAAAGGTGTAAGGATGGCAGTGGCCACATCCACCGAAAGATACTGCATCGAAGCCGCTTTTGAAAGACTTGGAATTATAGATTACTTTGACGTGATTTTGTCATGCACAGACGTAGGAAAATCAAAAGAGCATCCTGATATTTTCTTTGAAGCTATTCGCTCTACCGGAACAAAACCAGAGGAAACTTGGGTTTTCGAGGATGGGCTTTACTCAATCAAAACAGCAAAAAAGGCCGGCTTTTCGACGGTTGGCGTCTTTGATGAAATTAGCCTAAAGGATCAGGAAGAAATAAAAAATTGCGTAGATTTGTATCTGGAGGATTTGAGAGACTTTAATGGAGAATTTATTAAATAGGCAGTATGCGGCAATTCATGGAACATACTGGATGTATTATGGCGTTATATGTAGCTTTTCGTCAGTATTTTTGCTGGCTAGGGGGTATTCTAACTCAGAGATCGGAATAATCCTTGCTGCCGGCAACGTTCTTGCAGTTTTTGTTCAGCCATTTGTAGCTGACTTTGCAGACAGAAGCAAAAGATTTTCTGTATTTTCCATCATGGAAATTTTGGCGGCGATACTGTTTGTTTTGACGGCGCTCATGTACGTGATTCAGCGAAAAAGTGCGCTTCTCATGCTCATATATGTGATGGCCTTTGCTTGGATGAATATTATTCAGCCCTTCTGCAATGCCCTTAGCTTTCGTCTTGAAGAGGCTGGCGTTTCCATAAACTTTGGCGTGGCAAGAAGCATGGGTTCGTTTACCTATGCTGTTATGTGCATGATTCTCGGCGGAATCATAGAAAGAAAAGGTGTAAATGTTTTGCCTGTTACAGGAATGGGCGTAGTTTTTTTGTTTATACTTTCTATAGTCATCTTGTCAAAATCATTTGCAAGGGCAAAGAGCATGAACAAAGCAGCTGCAGGGCCTGAGGCTGTTTCGCAAGATGAGGAATACGAGGAAATAAATCTCGTTTCTTTTGCTAAGAGAAACAAAATGTTTATAGTCGTAAACATAGGTGTGCTTGGCCTTTATTTCGCAAACTCGATACTTAACACATACATGGCTCAGATTGCTTCAAATGTAGGAGGTAATAGCGAGGATGTCGGAAGAATTTTTTCCCTGCTTGCCTTCATGGAGATTCCTACCCTTGTGCTTTTTGATAGGCTTCACAAGAGATTTACATGTAGTAGCATGATGAAGTTTTCGGCGGCAGCCTTTGTTCTTTGGATTGGAATCTGCACAGTTGCGCCTAATGTATGGGTGCTTCTTTTGGCACAGCTCATACAGCCATTTTCATTTGCACTGTTTCTTCCTGCTATTGTTCATTTTATTGATGATAACATGTCAAAGGGCGAGGCGGTAAAGGGCCAGATGCTGTTTACAACGACTACGACGGTAGCTGCTATATTTGCAAGTCTTATCGGAGGCGCAATTCTAGATGCTAGCGGCGCTAGACTTTTGACTCTGACAGGAACAGCAGTTACAGCAGTCGGAGCATTTATAATATTTGTATCAGTAGACAAAGTAAAAAAGAGTAAGTCTGTGTAGCTTTGCAGCGCATAGATTTTGATATTTTGAACCTTACGGTAAAGAGAAAGGGGGATTTATGAAAGAGAGAAAAATTCTGATTGTAGACGATGATCCTAATATCAGAGAAGTGCTTTCTATTCTGCTGGGAAGCGAGGGATATGTCGTAGAACAGGCAGAAGATGGAACTACAGCGATAGAAAAAATAAAGGGTGATAGAAATTTTGACCTTGTAATACTGGATATAATGATGCCGGGAATTTCCGGTGTCGAGGCTTGCACAGAAATCAGAAAGTGCTCCAAGGTTCCGGTGCTTTTTCTGACAGCAAAATCGCAAGATCAGGACAAGGTAGATGCATATACAGAAGGCGGCGATGATTATCTTGTGAAGCCGTTTTCGCAGACTGAGCTTCTGATGAAGGTAAAGTCCCTAATTAGAAGATATAACGAGTATCAGGCCGCTCCAGAAGAAGAGGTTACTATGCTCGGAAGCAATATAACTATCGACGAAAAAACTCACTCTGCAGTAAAAGAGGGGAAGAAAATCAGACTCACAGAAAAAGAGTTTGCAATTCTTCAGTATTTTATCGACCATCGCGGTGAAATTGTCGGAAACAAAGACCTTTATGAGGGTGTCTGGGGTGAATCGTACCTGCCTTCAGATGGAAACAGCATAATGGTTCATATTCTGAATCTGAGAAAGAAGCTTGAGGATGATGTAAACCATCCGACTTTGATTAAGACAATATGGGGAAAGGGGTACAAGGTTGAGTAGGATTAAACTGAAACGAAGTGAAAAGGTTAAAAAACAGAGATTCATGTCTCTGAACCTTAAGCTGTCAGTTGCCCTTGTAATAGCTTTGCTCCTTACTCTTACAATGTATGGTGCCATATCTTGGGTCGAAAAATCAATCGCCCAGAAAAATTACAAGAGTGAAGAGGCGCAGGAGAGAAATCTTGATCTAGCCTTTGATCAGCTTCAGCGCTTTGTTGATAAATATGATGTTGCAGCAGATGCGACAAACACTCTTCAGATATGGCTCAAAGAGCATGATTATACATACCTTTACATATATGATAATCATAAAGTTGCCTTTGAGGGCGGCTGGTGGGTGGAATCCGACAAGAACCAGTCATCTACGGATGTCGTGACGACGGACAAGAAAAACGAAAAAAAGACTGAGACTACGGGCGAGAGACTAACGAAGGATGAGTATCACGAGGATGCGAATAACAGAATTGTTAATTTTAGCAATGGCGAATACTACGTTTATATAGACGTGTACAAGGAGCAGCACCTTTATAGCATAATGGCTATAATCAAAGTGATTTTCTGTGTTGGAACTCTTCTTGGAACGCTGCTTTTATATAACGGGCGCATAATTAAGAGAATGATAAAAATGTCTGCGGTCGTAAAGAAAATCAGTGATGGGGATATGGCGGCAGAGATTCAGCCTGCGGCAAACGACGAAATCGGACGTCTTGCGGTGTCTATAGGCGTAATGCGTGACTCCATAGTCGAAAAGCTTCGAAACGAAAAAGAGGCTTGGGATGCAAATACCCAGCTTATCACAGCTATGTCTCATGATATACGTACGCCCCTAACATCGATGATCGGATATCTAGATATAATAGAAGGGAAAAAATATCTTTCGGAAGAAGAGCGCGATAAATACATAGCATCTTGTAGGGACAAGGCTTTTCAGCTGAAGGATTTGTCGGACAAATTATTTCAATATTTCCTTGTATTTGGAAGCCATGACGGGGAAAAGAAGCTAGAGGTGTTTGATGGCGGAATTCTCCTGCAGCAGCTTATTTCAGAGCATACAGCCGAGCTGATAAACTATGGATTTAAAATTGATTTCGAGTATACGATTGGCGATGTAAACATAAAGGTAGACATTTCTGGAATCAGACGACTATTCGATAACGTTTTCTCGAACATTCTAAAGTACGGAGATAAAAACGAAATAGTCAAAATCAGTGCAGTGGTGGACGGCGAGGATATTGCAGTTAAACTAAAAAATACAGTTTTAGAATCATCTAGAAAGGTCGAAAGCAACAAAATCGGCCTGAAAACCTGTGAAAAGATCAGCCTCGATATGGGCGGAAGGTTCATATATAAGGATGAGGGAAGCACGTTCACAATACTTATAAGAATACCTGTCTGCGACGAGGAGGTTGAACCTGAAGAGTCGGAGGAAACCGAAGGCGTAAAAGAATAAAGCAAAAATAAAGTGAAAATAAAAGCCGAGGAAAGATATGCATTATGCATGTCTAAATCCTTCGGCTTTTTTATTAATCGTTATTTATCACAGAATACTGGCTGTCAAAATTGATGACAACAAAATAATTTCCTTCGAGTTTATCTGCAGCATCCTGGAATTTGTATGCAATTTCTTTGTGGGTTAGTTTGCAATCTGGCGTAACGACAACATCAAAGATGATATTAGTGTGGGTGTTTCCCTTTACTATTCTAAGATCGTGAACGTTTGAGACGCCTTCGATAGAATCAGCAGTTTCGGATGCAAGTCTTCTGAATTTCTGAACAAGCGGATCGCTAACTCTGATAGGGTCCATGTGTGCAGTCATGACTAGATGAAGCTTTGATGAAATATCGCGCTCTATATTATCGATCAGGTCGTGGCTTGCCATAAGGTCACCGTCTGCGTCTACTTCTATATGTATGGAAACAAAGATTTTGCCCGGGCCGTAGTTATGAACTACGAGGTCGTGAATTCCCAAAATGCCATCGTAAGAAGATGCCATAGATGCAATATCTTCTACAAGCTGAGGGTCGGGAGATTCTCCAAGGAGAGGGCTTGCAGTTTCTTTGATCAGGCTTATTCCTGAGAATATGATGAATGCTGCAACAAGAAGTCCCATGATGCCGTCTATCTGTACTCCAAAAAGGTGGCTTACTACTATACTGATTAGAACAACAGATGTTGAAATAACGTCGTTTCTGCTGTCTGCGGCAGTTGCTAGAAGCGTTGTAGAGTTTATTTTCTTTCCGGCAAAGATATTGAACCTTGCCTGCCAGATTTTGATTGCAATGGAAAGAATCAGAATACCCAAAACGAGATAGCTGAATTCAACTGCAGTAGGATTTATGATTTTTTCGATTGATGATTTGCCAAGCTCAACGCCGACTACTACAATCAAAACAGATACAATCATGCCAGTAATATATTCGTAGCGAGCGTGACCGTAAGGGTGGTCTTCGTCTTCTGGCAGGGATGCTAGTTTGAATCCTACCAAAGTAATTAGAGATGATGATGCATCCGTAAGGTTGTTGATTCCATCAGCTATTATTGCAATACTTCCGGAAATTATGCCTGCGAGAATTTTTGCAACGCAGAGAAATGCGTTTGAAACGATTCCTATAATGCCTGCAAGTCTGCCATAGGACTGTCTTACATCTGGGTCTGACGTGTTAGCGTAATTTTTGATAAATAGTTTGCAGAGCAGATTATTCATTTGCCATCGCCTCTTCGATTGCTTTTACAAGCTGGTCAGGACATGATGTTGTCTTGTGTCCACATGTGATTCCAGCAAGGCATTCTTTAACTTCGCTGTATTTCATTCCTTTTACGAGTGAAGCGATTCCCTTGGTGTTGCCGTTGCAGCCGCCGTGGAACTGAACTTCTTTTACTGTATCGCCATCCATTTCAACATCGATAGCTACAGAACATGTGCCGTGAGTTTTGTATGTATGAGTCATATTTACCTCCTGAATAATTAATCTGGGTTTTACTTATCTTGTGCCATCAAAATGTCACTAATTAAAGATTATAGCATAAACAAAGGCCCCTTTCTATAAAAAAACGGGAGCACTGCAATATTTTGATAAAAAAATCACACAAGACCAATGTTTTTTTTACGAAAATATAGTATACTATATAAGTTAAATAGGATGAAACTGATATAAGGCTAACGTTTAAAAAGGAAGGTTTGGTCAAATGAGTGAAATTATAAAAGATATTCCAAGAATAAACGGAACTCTCAGAGCTCACAGTTTGCAGATTCCAGAGGCTATATGGAGAGCAAAGGGTATCGTAGTAATGGGAAGAAGAATAAAGTCTGTTCTTTTTACAACAGATATTGCAATCATTAGAAACTGCAATGCTGATGCAGTTCTTGCAGTTTATCCGTTCACACCTCAGCAGATCATCTCACAGACTATTATCAATGCATCTTCGATACCTGTATTTGCAGGTGTAGGTGGTGGCACGACAACAGGCATGCGCTCTGTTTTGATGGCAAGAGATGCAGAGGCTCACGGAGCATTTGGTGTTGTTGTAAACGGCCCAATGAAAAATGACAATATCAAGCTGATTAAGAGTGTGATAGATATTCCAATTATAGTTACTGTTTTAAACAGCAACGTGGATATCCAAGCTAGACTTGATGCAGGAGCATCGATTCTGAATGTTTCAGCGGCTGCAAATACTCCTCAGGTTGTTAGAGAAATTCGAAAGAAATTCCCTAAGGTTCCTATTATTGCTACAGGTGGGCCTACGGAAGAATCTATCAGAGAGACTATTGAGGCAGGAGCAAACACTATAAGCTATACACCGCCAAGCACAGGCGAAATCTTCGCATCTATGATGGATAACTACAGAGCTGATGCTGCAGAAGGTGATAAGACTAACGAGGCAACAAACAAAGAGATAATGGAAATGGTTTCGTTTATCGGCTAATTGTATATATCGACTAGAGTTAAATATGTGGCGAAAATCCATGGTTAGTTTCATGGGCTTTCGCTACATTTGTCTAGATTAGAGGTGTTACAGGAGATTTTGTAAAGCGTTTTTTCGCCTAGAAAAATATAAAATCGTCATAGGTTTTGGGCAGGAATTTTGCGGATAAAAATTTTAAAAAAATATTTTAAAATGTGTTGACATGATATGCATTCCTGTGGTAATATAAATAAGTCGTTAAGGCAACAACAAAATATGCACCATTAGCTCAGCTGGCAGAGCACCTGACTCTTAATCAGGGTGTCCACGGTTCGAACCCGTGATGGTGTACCAAGTAAAAAACTCGTAACTAATGTTACGAGTTTTTTGTATTTTCAACGGAAATATGTATGTAATGAAGAGCTTTTCTTAGAAATTTATCCATTTTTTATAACCTGTTATTTACCATGTAAGTTCAATTGTAATAGGTTTTTTAGTATCAATATCCTTATCTCTAGTAACAAGCTTAATGAACTTCTCATCGCTATCTATTCCGTATAAAACTGTTTTTGTAACGGATTTTCCTTTTTCTGCCAATTGTGAATTGGTATAGTGACCGGCGTATCCTATATTATATAAAGCAAGTTCGTTACCTTCTTTATCGCAGCATTTCCAGTTATCTTCGTTTACATTAAGAAACATATCACCTTTGTAGTCTATGTTTTTGAATGTGTAGGTAACAGCAATAACATGTTTTACATCTTTCTCGTACTGATTTGTCTCATCAATCTCTTCAACTTTATCAATCACTAATTCATAGGTTCCTCCAAGAGGATGTTCGTATGTTCTTTTATCCCCAGCTTTCAGAGTCTTTTTTGCTGTTAAGGCATAGATTAAACCAATGCTAGCAACCACAATCAGTGCTACTATAAGTATTCTTTTAGAGTTCTTAGTCACTATTTTCACTTCCTTTCGTAAAAGTATTAAACATTATATCTAGAATTATCTTAATATTAGCACATCTAGGGGAAAAATAAATAATACTATGTAAAATAAATCAATTTTATTTGGCATTTTTATTGATAAATTAAGTAGGTAAGTGTAAAATTAGTGCAAAGAGAGGGGACTTATATGGAACGAAAAAATAGAAGTAATTTTAAAATGGGAACGGTAGAGATGATTATCCTATTTTTGCTTAGTCAAAAGGATATGTACGGATATCAGCTTACTACGCTAATAAACAGTCTGTCAGAAGGGGATTTTCCTATAACGGAAAGCACACTATATCCAACACTGTATAAACTGCTTGATAAAGGATATATATCGGATTATGAGAGACCAGGAAGCAAAAGAAAAATCAGAGTATACTATCGTTTAGAAGAAGATGGCAAGAATCGTTTGTCTGATTTACTTGAGGATTATGCAAAGATAACCGTTGGTATAGAGAGAATAATGAATGCACGCTTTGATAGTAGGGAGGAACTTGATAATGAAAACGACAGATAAGGAAGTTAAGTTGTATTTTAAGCAGATAAGGATGACGATGCCGGTATATTCAAAAAAGGAAAAAGAGTTCCTAAGAAAGTTCAAAAAAGTTGTGCATACTTATATAGAAGAAAATCCTGCAGATGTTGCATATAACTATATCTCATCACTGGATCAAGAAGAAATTTTTAAAAGAATTTCAGTAGCATCGTTTATAAAGAAAGCAATTGTAATTACTGTTGTAGCGATAATCGTAGCATTAGTTGTTGCGGTAATATCTGAATGGGCAATTCTATATGACTTGCATAAGAAAGCTGAGGATGCAATTGTAACGAAAGAGATTACAGTAATTGAGTAAATTATATTGAATGATTTGGGAGTGGAATGTGCTATGAAAAAATAATATATGCATTGTTAATTGTTATATTATCCAGTCAGTTCGTTTTAGCATCAGATGATAAAGAAAGTTCAAGCTTTGAAGCTTCTATTATGAGAGCTCAAAAAACGGAGACTAAGAGCAAGACAACTTATTATAAAAATTCGGCATGTCGAAAGACCTGCCTTTAACATATATTTACATATTAGCCATATATTAGTATAAACTAAAAGTTCCACTTCCTGAAAAATATTTTCGGTAATAAAGCGAATTACCTAGTGTAAATCCCATAGAAACAAATTTGTTTTTTGCACTTGTTGAAAGACTTGTAGCAATATCTGATCTAAATGTGCCCGAATAACTATATGATAATTTTGTAGAATTTGTTTTTCCGGAAGGATCTGTATATACATATCCATTTTCGATTATAACATTTGAAAATGCTGAAACTATATAGAGTTTTCCGGCCCCAATATTTACAAACTCTCTAAATGAACCACCGCTAGAATATATTGTTGTATGAATTACCATTTTGACCTTTATCCCATTGTGCGTAGCGGTTTTGTGACTTGATATGGACTGTTTCTTGAATCTAAAGTTGAGCGTTTTTCGACGGAAATTTCTTCGATAGTCGTACCTGTTACGGAATCTATTATTTGAGCATTTTCTATTGAGCCTGACTTTCCATAATTTACATAAACTGGATTTTTGATGTAATGGTTTCTTCTAATTTAAACTCGTTAAATTTAAGCGTCACATTTTGTGTAGTATCACTTTCGGTAGCATACGCGTTTGAAGAAAAGGCAATAACTGTTACGAGAAACGCTAAGGATATTAAAAATCTTTTAGATATGTTAAAATTGTACTTCGTGTATAATCCCTCCCTTTGTACACGTTTAATTTGGTTAATAAACTGTTATTTACCATGTAAGTTCAATTGTAATAGGTTTTTTAGTATCAATATCCTT
>CAUWFN010000024.1:0-29811 GCA_963558075.1 uncultured Clostridia bacterium
TCAAAAATGGCAAAACCTATACTGGAAGAATGAGCAATGAAGTGTATAGTAAAACAAAGCTTCCTGCACTAGAACTAAAAAGTTCTGGATTCAATTCAGTAAAAGGTGAAGTTATTTTAGAATGGAACAAAGTTCCTGGAGCGGTAAAGTACGAAATATATAGATCAAATAAATCTGAAGGAAAATATACAAAAGTTAAGGAAATAACAGATACTTTTTATATTTCAGAAATGCTGCTACCTTTAACAGACTACTATCATAAAGTAAGGGCGATAGGAGCTGACGGAAACCCTGTTTCTGATTTTTCAAAGCCAACAGGAATAAGAACCGGAACTATTTTAGAACCTATTCCTACTGCAGTTTCAAGTGGAGATTCGGTTAAAATTAGCTGGTCACCTGTAGTATATGCAGACAGATATGAGGTATATCGTTCAGAAAGTAAAAATGGTAGCTTTGCAAAAATCGCTACACTAGCAGAAACCGAACTGATGGATAAAAATGTTGTATCAGGAAGAACTTATTATTATAAAGTTAGCGCGCTGAATACCAATAAGACCGACTGCTTTGCTGACAGTGAGATAATATCCGTAACATTCGAGATAGAAAAACCAGAAAAACCAGAGAAACCAGAAAATCCAGGAGATTCTATTTTTGGAGATGAGGTTAGATACAGAGTATTTGGAAAGAATCGCTACGAAACAGCAGTGAAAACAGCAGATGAGCTAAAGAAGGTTCTTGGTGTAAACAAATTCGATACTATCATCGTTGCAAGTGGTGATAACTATGCAGATGCTCTTGCAGGAAGCTATCTTGCAAAAGTAAAGAATGCACCAATACTAGTTGTAAATAAGTTCAACGAAGCCCCTGCAATGGAATATATTAAAAAGAATATTGCATCAGGAGGAAAGGTATATCTTCTTGGAGGAAATGGAGCAGTGACAGCTGGATTTGAAAACAGCGCTAAGAAAATCTGTAATGTTGAAAGACTTGGAGGAAAAGATAGATTTGAAACAAATCTAAATATCCTAAAAGAAGCAGGGGTAGGAAACGAAGAACTAGTTATTTGCTCAGCATGGGACTTTGCAGATAGCCTGTCAGCATCATCAGTAGGAAAACCAATACTTCTGACAGATACACATCTAAGTGCAGTTCAAAAAAGTTTTATTAAAGGACTTAAGACAGATAAATGTTATCTGATCGGAGGAAAAGGAGCAGTAAGCACAGCAGTGCAGTCAGAGGTTAAGGCAATAGGAAAGAGAACAGAAAGAATATCAGGAGCAAATAGATACGATACATCAGTAGCAGTTGCAAAGAAGTTCTCAGAGAGTAAGGAAAAGGATATAGTGCTGGCAAATGGAGATGACTTCCCAGATGGATTAGTAGGAGGCCCACTAGCATACTTTATGAAATCACCTTTGATACTGATAAACGAAAGAAATACAGCATCTGCATCAGGATTTGCAAAAGAATATGCAAGTGAGAGAATGGTAATCCTAGGAGGAAGCTCCCTAATCTCAGATGAAACAGCTGATAAAATTATTCGCTAGGAATAAGACTATAGTGAATTACATATGTCTATTATCGTTTGGTTTAGAATTAGACCACAATAAATAACTGACTAAGAGACGCCAGTGTGACCATTAGGTTGCGCTAGCGTCTTTTTTCGTTGACTTGCATAACTGTAATGCGTTAAAATATAGGATAAAGATTGAACAGATTGGAGAAACAAAAATGAAATATATAGAAGTAGATATTGAAACATCTCACAGCGGTGTTGAGGCTATTGTCGCAGAGCTTATGGCTCTAGGCATAACAGACACAGTTGTAGACGATCCAAGAGATGCTCTTGATATTATGGAAAAGAAAGAAAGTTACGAATGGGACTATATAGATGATGAAGTTGTCGATAACCTTGACAGAAATCCTAAGGTTATGGTCTTTTTCGAAGACACCGAAGAAAACAGAGCACTTACAGAGAAGGTTAGAGCTGCAATGAGTAGCCTTGCACTAAAGGCTGCAAAGGGTGAGTTCGGAGATTGCGCTGACTTCGGAACACTGGAGGTTTCTGCAAAAATAGAAGACGATGTACTCTGGAAGGACAAATGGAAAGAGTATTTCAAACCGGCACAGATTTCTGATTCTATAGTTGTTAAGCCTACATGGGAGGAATATGATAACAGAAACGGTATGCACGTTCTGGAAATCGATCCGGGCATGGCTTTTGGTACGGGCACTCATGAGACAACTTCTATGTGTGTCAAGATGCTAGAAAAGTACATGTCTAAGGATTTTGATGTTCTTGATGTAGGATGTGGATCGGGAATCCTCTCGATTGCAGCGGCACTTCTAGGGGCTCGTGACGTATGCGGTATTGACATTGACCCAATTGCTGTGGAGGTTGCAGCCGAAAACATTGAGCTAAATAAGGTTGATGACGTATGCAAAGCTATGTATGGTGATTTAACAAAGGGAGTAGACTACAAGGCGGATATTGTAGTTGCAAATCTGATGGCAGATCTTGTTATGCTTCTTTCAGCTGATGCAGCAAAGCACATGAAACCAAACGGACTGTTTATCTCATCGGGTATTCTTACAACAAAAGAAGAGGTCGTTTCTGAATGCCTCAAAGAAAATGGATTTGATATTGTGGAAATCATGGAAGACGGTCAGTGGTGCTGCATCACTGCAAAGGTTAAATAGAATCAAAAGCTAATACTAGCAAAATTAAATGGCATCAAAGTTTAAATAGAAAAACTATATAGTATCAAAGTTTAAACAGTAGAAAAAGTTAAATAAAAGTAAAAGTTGAATAACAGATTAGAATAAGGCATTTATGCTGGAATTGACAGAAGGATAGGTTGACATTATGAATGAAACTGGCGTAGAAAAGAATAAGGGCAGAGATCTGTTCAAAAGCAGACTTGGATTTATTGTTGCATGTGTGGGTTCAGCTGTTGGTATGGGAAATATCTGGATGTTTCCTTACAGAGCTGGCGAATTTGGCGGAGCAGCGTTTTTGATTCCGTATTTCATATTTGTTGTGCTCCTAGGATTTACTGGGGTTATCGGTGAGATGGCCTTTGGTCGTGCGATGAGAACAGGTCCTGCGGGAGCTTTTGATAAGGCACTAAAAATGAGAGGAAAAAGCGGCGGAAAATATCTTGGACTTATTCCTGTTTTCGGTTCGCTTGGAATCGCAATTGGATATTCAGTTGTCGTTGGGTGGTTTCTCAAATATCTCTTTGCATCTGTGAGCGGTGAGCTTTCGCGAGTTGATAATGTGGGAGCATATTTTGGAGAGCTTGCATCAGACTTTGGAAGTATTCCGTGGCATCTTGCAGGCCTTGCTATTACGTTTACAATCATGATATTTGGAATATCAAAGGGCATAGAAAAAATGAACAAAATAATGATGCCGGTATTTTTTGTTCTGTTTATTGTCTTGATGGTCAGAGTTTTCTCTCTTCCAGGATCAGTAGATGGATATAAGTACCTGTTTGTTCCAGAATGGTCAGCTCTAGGAAATCCTAAGACATGGGTGTATGCTCTTGGACAGGCGTTTTTCTCCCTTTCCCTTGCAGGGTCAGGAACTATTGTTTACGGAAGCTACCTTAAGGATGACGTAAATGTTGTTTACAGTGCGAGAAACGTTGCATTCTTTGATACATGTGCTGCACTTCTTGCGGGAGTAGTAGTCATTCCAGCGGTGTTTGCGTTTGGAATTGATGTTTCTGCAGGTCCTCCGCTTATGTTCATAAGTCTTCCAGAGGTATTTAGACAGATGCCATTTGGAATGGTATTTGCAGTTATCTTCTTTGTTGCTGTAATATTTGCGGCGATTACATCGCTTATGAATTTATTCGAAACTCCTATAGAGGCTCTTCAGGAGCACTTTGGTCTTTCTAGAGGAAAAGCTGTTGCAGCTATTGCCGCAGTTGCTGCAATTGTCGGTGTATTCATCGAAAGCGGTGATTCTGTAGGTGCTTGGATGGATGTTGTGTCTATATATGTTATTCCGCTTGGAGCTCTTATGGCGGGAATCATGTTCTTCTGGGTGTGCCCGAAGGATTTTGTTCGCAGCGAAGTTGAAAAAGGGCTTGATGGAAAGCTTGGAAAATGGTTTGAGCCGATGACAAAATATGTGTTTGTCGGTGTTACGTTAGTTGTATATATTCTTGGAATTTTGTATGGCGGAATCGGTTAATTAAGAAAGTGAATTATCTGTTAAGGTCTTAGCCTGAGGCCTTGCAGTTCATACGGTGCAAGGTCACCGGTAAAAGGTATTGAAGGCGTGAGAAAGGAAGGAAATAGTCTTAGATGCTACTCGATATGTAGAAGAAAAAGACTAGAATTTAGTTTATGAGTAAGGAAACAATTAGAGTTCTGAGAAGAATAGTTAGCATTCTAATGTTTGCAATAATTATATTCGCAGGATACTCGCTATGTAGCAGAGCCTGTGCGGCTACGGAAACAGGAACTGTAAATGACAGAATGGGTGTAAATATGCGCTCTGCACCTTCGACATCAGCTGAGATTATAGTTGCAATCGGCTATAATGAGAAGGTTGAAATTACCGGAGAAGCTACAGGCGATGGAATGAAATGGTATAAGCTTAACTACCAAGGTAAAAGTGGCTATGCTGCAGCAGCTTATATAACTAAGGATTCAACTGGCGGTGGTTCCGGAGAATCTGGCGGCGGCACAAGCGGTGATTTTACCAATACTTACGGGGTTGTAAACACAAAAGATGGCCTTAATGTTAGATCTGGCGCGGGCGCAGGTTATACATATCTAGGTACTCTTAACTACAAAGCTCAGGTCAAGGTAAATGGTGTAAAGAAAGACCATAATGGAGAAGACTGGTACGAAATTATATATGTCGGAAAACCAGGATTTGTGAAAGCTGAGTTTATGGACCTTATAGAGGTTCCACCATATGTTCCAAATCAAAATTTCGAACAGAGCTTGACTGAGCAGGGATTCCCTGAGTCTTACAAGGTTCTTCTCAGACAGATTCATGCTCAGTATCCAAACTGGCAGTTTGTTGCAGGAAAGACCGGCTTTGACTGGGATTATGCTGTTAATAAAGAGTATAGATTCATTGGAGGGTCAAGAGTAAATACTATTCATAATTCCTTCCCAGACTCATGGAAATCTATGGAAGACGGAGACTATAATTTTAGTACCAAGGTCTACAAGCAGTATGATAGCGGAAATTATGTGGCAGCATCAAAGGGAATAATCGCATATTATATGGACCCTAGAAATTTTTTAAACTCTACAGATATTTTCCAGTTCATATCAACAAAATATAATTCATCACTTCATACAGCATCAGGCCTTCAGGCTATGTTAAACGGAAGCTTTATGGGAGGAGCCTTCCCGGACCCTTCTCATAGTACATATAACGATGTGATCATGGAGGCTGCAAGAAAAAGTGGTGTAAGTCCTTATACTCTTGCAACTATGATTCTGCAGGAGCAAGGATATAACGGCAGAGGCGGAAGCATAAGCGGACGCGAGCCTGGATTTGAAGGATTATATAACTTCTTCAATATCCGTGCTTATGCATCAGGAAACTATACAGCTGTTCAGTACGGACTTTTGTATGCTAGAGATAGAGGCTGGACTACGAGATCTAAATCAATTATCGAAGGTGCTCAGTGGTTTAGCGCAAATTATGTAAATAGTGGTCAGTATACTCAGTATCTGAAGAAGTTCAATGTTATGAATGGGCCAGACCGAGTAGGAACAGGTCAGTATATGACAAATGTAAGCGGGGCATATCAGGAAGGTTCTGCCTTGAAAGAGGCTTATAGGGCATCATTAAATACACCACTTGTATTTGAAATTCCTGTATACGGAAACATGCCATCAGAAGCAGTAGCAAAGCCAACAAGAACTGGAAACAATAATAATTTTCTTGATAGTATAACAGTTGGAGGAAAATCTGTTCCATCATTCAACCGATTTACATATACTTATAACGTAGATGTAGGTAATACGATTTCCGTTAATCTGGCTGTAAAGACAAATGATCCTGGAGCAAAGGTTTCTGGAGCAGGTGTCAAGAGCCTTAAAGCAGGAGTTAACAAGTTTAACATAACGGTAACTGCAACATCAGGAGAAAAGCGTGTATATACTGTTAATGTGAAGAGCTCAGGGGCAGTACTATCGTCAGTTGAGCTAACATCAAAACCATCAAAGCTTGTATATAGCTATGGCGAGAGTGCTCTTGATTTGACTGGAATTAAGCTTACTGCAAAATATTCTAGTGGAGCATCTGAGAATATACCTGTAACAAAAGACATGGTATCTGGATACGACTTGAAAAAATTAGGAAAACAGACAGTTACAGTAACATACAAGGGAAAGACTGCTCATTTTGATATAAAGGTTAATCCTTCAGATATAAGTGGAAGGAAAGCAAGTTTGTCGTATACTTCTGTAGAATATGATGGCACAGAAAAGACTCCGGCAGTGACTGTTGAAGGCCTAAGAGCAGGAACTGACTATACTGTAGCATATGCAAATAATATAAAACCTGGAAGCGCAACTGTTACTATTAGCGGAAAAGGAAATTATACTGGAACTATAAACCTAAGCTTTACAATTGTAAGAACTGCAGGACTTGATGGTATTTTCGGAGGTAGAGATACAGCGAGAATATACGGAAACACACGATTTGAAACGGCGGTAAAAACTGCAGAGGCGCTTAAGAAACATGAAGGAATTGATAGCTTTGATGCGATAATCGTTGCAGATGGAATGGGCTATGCAGATGCTTTGTCCGGTAGTTCACTTGCAAATGCATTATGTGCTCCGATAATTCTAACAGGTAGCGGATATGAGCAGTATGCTGCAGATTACATCAAATCAAATCTAACACCTGGCGGCGATGTAATTGTTCTTGGCGGCACAGGCGCTGTTCCAGAATCCTTCTGTAACAAGCTAGGTGGTCTTAATGTTACAAGACTTGGTGGACGCGATAGATATGAGACAAATATGAAAATACTGGAATGGCTCGGTGCTACATCTGGAGATCTTCTGGTATGCACAGGAAATGATTTTGCAGACTCACTATCAGCATCATCAAGCGGAAGGGCTATTTTACTTGTTGATTCTAAGCTGAACGAAAGTCAGAAAGCTTTTCTGCAGAAAGGAAGCTTTTCGTATCATATTATCGGGGGAACTGGTGCAGTAACATCTCAGGTGGAAGGTGAGCTTGCAAGCTTAGGTGAAGTGATTCAGCGTATTGGCGGAAAAAATAGATATGAGACTTCTATTGCTGTAGCATATTCGTCCTTTGAGGAGACAAGTGATACGGTGATGCTCGTATCTGGAAGCAACTTCCCAGACGGGCTTGTTGGAGGCGTTCTAGGATGGTATTCAGATTCGCCTATGATTCTTGTTGATGATGGAAATGCAGATTATGCAAGAGCATATGCAAAGCATCAGAATCTAAACAGAGCGATTGTGCTTGGCGGACCGGCAGTTGTTAGTAACTCTGCGGTAAATAGCATAATTTACTAGAAATATGTATCAAAAGATATAGATTCCATATCTATGTACAGCAGAATAAATTGCAAAATTTAATAGATATCTAAATAGTATGGATTACAGAGAAGAAAGCCTAATTTATGGGCTTTCTTTTTCGCCTTATATGGATAGAATATCCATATAATTTGACATGAAAACATGTTTTTGATAAAATTAAGTGATTGAGATAGCGAGATATTGGGATTTAATTAAGAATAATAAAGGGAGAATAAAATGACAGAGAGATTAAATGGTAAGAATATCCGAATTATTATACTTGGCATTCTAGATGCATTGATTGTTGTTGCAAGTTCTGTACTTGCGCTTGTAATGCGATTTGATATTTCGACAATTCCCGCTCGCTATATGGACGGAATGCAGAAATGTTTGCCTGTATATATCATTATTACAATTATCGTACTTGCAATGTTTAAACTTTATAACAGAGTATGGACATATGCTTCGCTTGGTGAGCTTTACAAGATATTTAAAGCGAGCATTCTTATAGAAGTGCTATTTGTATGCTATAACGTTTTTATGGAAATTGATATGCCGAGAAGTTATTATCCTTTGAACTGGTTCGGTCTATTTGCTATGCTTTCCATAGTACGTTTTGCTAAGATGGTCATAAAGAACGTAAAAAATTCTAGACAGGTTGATAAGGTAACTAAGAGAATTATGATTATTGGTGCAGGCTCTGCCGGCTCAATTCTTATTAAGGATTTGAACAATAAAAATGGAAATGCCAAGGTTATATGTGCAATCGACGATAATAAAAACAAAAAGAATAAATACATCCACAATGTACCTATCGTCGGAGACAGATATGACATTCAGAAGGCTGTAAACCAGTATGATATTACAGAAATTATAATTACTATGCCTTCAATTCCTGCTAGTGACACAAAAGAAATTGTAGAGCTTTGTCAGGAAACAAGACGTCCTGTTAAAATTCTGCCTTCAGTTCCAATGAGCGTAACTAGTTCTTCACTAACCAAAGAACTTCGTCCTGTAAATTACGAAGATCTTTTGGGTCGTGAACCTATTTTTGTTGACCAGTCCGGAATCACTGATTTTATAAATGGAAAGGTTGTTATGGTTACAGGTGGGGGCGGTTCAATCGGATCGGAGCTGTGTAGACAGATAATCAGATATAACCCTAAGAAGCTCATTATATTTGATATTTATGAGAATAACGCATATGAGATTCAGATGGAGCTTGAGAGACACTATCCTGATGCAGATATATCTACTCTTATTGGATCTATAAGAGATTATGATAGGATGGAGGCTGTGTTTAGCAAGTATAGGCCGAACATAATCTATCATGCAGCAGCTCACAAGCATGTTCCTCTTATGGAAAAATCACCTAACGAATCGATTAAGAATAACTGCATGGGAACTCTGAATGTTGTTAAGCTTGCAGATAAATATAAGGTTGATAATTTTGTTCTTATTTCTACAGATAAGGCTGTACGCCCTACGAATATTATGGGTGCAACCAAGCGAATCTGCGAGATGATTGTTCAGACTTATGCAAAGAAGACGGAACATACTAGATTCGCGGCTGTAAGATTTGGAAATGTTCTCGGAAGCAACGGGTCTGTAATTCCTCTATTCCTAAAACAGATAGAAGAGGGAGGACCTGTTACTGTAACGCATAGAGATATTACAAGATTCTTCATGACTATTCCTGAAGCTGTATCTCTAGTTCTTCAGGCTAGTCTCTATGCTAGCGGCGGTGAAATATTCGTGCTTGATATGGGAAAACCTGTAAAAATTTATGATTTGGCTGAAAATCTGATTAAAATGAAAGGATATGTTCCAAATAAAGATATTGATATAGAGATTGTTGGTCTAAGACCAGGTGAGAAGCTGTATGAGGAGATTCTCATGGACGAAGAAGGTCTCGACAAGACTGATAACAATATGATATTTATTGGAAAGCCACTAAAGATTGATGAGGAAAGATTCCTAGATAAGCTAGATGACCTGATTAAGGAAGCAATGAAAAACGGCTTTAAGATCAAGGAAAAAACAGAAGAACTTTGTGACACATACACTATAACTGATAATTAGGAGACCAGCTATGAAAAGTCAAGTATAAATTAGAAAAAAATTATCTTTTCTTATCGGTGGTAAAAAAGGGTAACTTTAATAAAGCTCCCTTAAGGTGCTTTTCAAGGTCTATCGATATTGATATACAGACATTTTATTCAAGGTTGAATTCTACTTCATCAGAGAGCATCTTCCAGATGACTCTGACAAGTTTGCCGGCACAGTGCCCAAGGGCATTGTAATGTGCCCGGCCTTCGGCCCTCTTAGCATCGTAATATGCTAGGAAGGTAGAGTTGTTTTTTACAACATTGTGAGCTGCATTAATAAGTGCATATCGAAGAGTTTTTGAACCACGCTTGGACATTTTTGTTTTCTTAGCCTGGAAGTTTCCAGACTGGTAAACAGAAGGATCTAAGCCAGCATATGCAAGCAGCTTGTTAGGATTTGAGAAACGGTGAATATCGCCGATTTCACCGAGTATCATTCCGCCGTTGACATAACCGATACCCGGAATGGTCATAATGACAGAATCATTGAATTTCATGATTTCGGTCATCTCATTTTCGATTTTTTTTAACTGATCATTCAATAACTCAATTTGTGAAATGGTGTGAGTTATTTGAATAGATAAAGCGCTGTCGTTAGCACCGACAGACTTCTGTGCGAGAACTCTTAACTGCTGAGCCATCTCTTTATCAAAGTGACCATGTGAATGAGACTTGAGAAGATGAGCCAGATGAGTCATATGCATGGAAGCAATTGCTTCAGGTGTAGGTGCTTCTTTAAGAAGCGCATAGACAGTTTTCTGATGCAGACCTGATTTGAAAAAATACTGCAACTCAGGAAAGACCTCATCAACATAAGCAGTCAACTGTATTTTTAAACGAGTACGCTGCTTAATGGTCTTTTGACGGAAACGTCCGAGTGATTTAAGGTCCATAAGATCTAGATCGTAGTAAGACACGAACCTAAAGGAATCCTGCATCATAAGAGTTTTGTAAATTATAAAAGTGTCGACTTTATCAGTTTTCGTCTTGCGGATATTATTTTTGCGCATAGAAGAAGTCTGTAAAGGGTTGAGAACACACACTTTGTAATTTTTAGCAACAAGGTATCGAACAAGGTTGTTGCCGTAGTGTGCCGTCGATTCAAGACCAATGATGATACTGTCCTTATCTAGACCCTCAAGTTTAGAGAGCAGTAAATGGAAGCCATCATTGTCGTTGGAGAACTGAAACGGCTCAATGAGTATTTCTCCATCGGAAGATAGAGCTGAGGCAAAATGGTTAAGTTTAGCAATATCAATGCCTAAGTAAATCATGAGGTTATACCTCCCTTTCTAAAGTCTGATACCGTGATATCCACTAGCGATTATCATCGTAGACTTGATTGAAATAAGTACTCATAAGCACAAGGCTTACGGAAACATCCAGCTAATAAACAATTCAGATAAAGGTAATGGCAATACACTCCTTGAAGTAGTCAAAGCTACAGAAAAACATTAATTGTCCACAGTATCTGAATGTATTAAACCACGACATTAAACGAAAGGAAATATGATATTTTTGCTTCTATAAATATCATACAAGTAACATATGAATAATATTAAACCATTTAAGGAAAAGGTGTGGTTAAGTTCACCTACAATGCATGGTGAAGAGTTAAAATATATGCAAGAGGCGTATGATACAAATTGGATGTCAACTGTTGGCAGAAATATTGATGAAGCAGAAAAAATGATTTGTGAAAAAGCAGGAAGCCAATATGCAGTTGCACTTGCATCGGGTACATCTTCACTTCATCTTGCCATGAAGCTTGCAGGTATTAGACCAGGGCAGATGGTTGCATCGACAGATATGACTTTTGATGCGACAGTTAACCCTGTTGTTTACGAGGGCGGAGTTCCTGTATTTATCGATTCGGAATATGAGACATGGAACATGGACCCCGTTGCATTAGAAAAGGCATTCGAAATTTATCCGGAAATAAAGGTGGTTGTATTTGCTCATCTTTATGGAACGCCAGGAAAATTTGATGAAATAAAAGAAATATGTGACAGGCATGGTGCTGTAATAATAGAAGATGCTGCAGAATCTCTAGGTGCAGTTTACAAGGGAAGGTCTTCTGGAACTTTAGGTGATTATAATGCTATTTCGTTCAATGGAAACAAGATTATCACAGGCTCATCTGGAGGAATGCTTTTGACTGATAGCAAAGAGGCAGCCGAAAAAGTAAGAAAATGGTCTACGCAGTCTAGAGAAAATGCGCCATGGTATCAGCACGAAGAGCTAGGCTATAACTACAGAATGAGCAATGTAATTGCAGGTGTTGTTAGGGGACAGATTCCTTACCTAGATGAACATATCAGTCAGAAAAAAGCAATATACGAAAGATACAGAGACGGTTTCGCAGATCTTCCTGTTGAGATGAATCCTTTCGATGCATCTGTATCAGAGCCTAATTACTGGCTATCATGTATGACTATTAATCCAGAATATATGTGTAAGCAAGTAAGAAGTGAGACTGAAGCGCTTTATGCTGCTGAACCGGGAAAGACTTGTCCTACAGAGATTTTAGAAAAGCTTGCATCTTATAACATAGAGGGACGTCCAATCTGGAAACCTATGCATATGCAGCCTATATACAGAAACAATCCGTTTATCAACAGATTTGGAGATGCTAGAGCTAACACAAATGCCTATATTTCTTCTGAACATACAGAAGACGGTAGACCTTTTGATGTTGGAATGGATATATTTGATAGAGGCTTATGCCTTCCAAGTGATATCAAAATGACAGAGGAAACACAGGATGCTGTAATTAGTATAGTTAGAAGCTGTTTTGAATAGAAGGGAATAGATGTGAATCTGGAAAGAAAAAAAGGATTTTATGAAAAATATATAAAAAGGCTGCTTGATATAGTTCTGTCACTGCTTGCGATTATAGTACTATCGCCGGTGCTACTTATAGTTGCAGTCCTTGTAAGAGTAAAGCTAGGTAGTCCTGTTTTGTTTAAGCAGGAACGTCCAGGCCTTAACGAAAAAGTTTTTAGAATGTATAAGTTCAGATCAATGTCAGATCAAAAAGATGAAAATGGTAATTTGCTTCCTGATGATGTGAGATTGACTTCTTTTGGTAAGAAACTAAGAAGCACAAGTTTAGATGAGCTTCCGGAGCTTTTTAATATATTGAAAGGTGATATGAGTATTGTAGGGCCAAGACCTTTATCTGTAGTATATCTTCCATATTACACAGATGAGGAGCGTCTACGCCATACTGCAAGACCGGGACTTACTGGCTTTGCTCAGATTAATGGAAGAAATGCTATTTCGTGGGAACAGAAATTTGAATATGACGTTGAATACGTAAACAATGTTTCATTTGCAATGGACCTCAAGATTGTGTTTGGAACAATCGGTAAGGTACTGCATCGTGATGGAATCGGTCAGGCAGAAGAGGCTCCTGTGAGTCTTCATATAGAAAGGCAGGATAGAAAGAATGAACATTATAGGGGATAAGGTTTATCTGAGAGCAATGGAAAGAGACGATATGGAGGCATTTAGAGTAAATGCTAATGATCCAGAAATTGAGTATGCTGTAGGAGGATGGAGTTTTCCAATCTCTTCCGTACAGCAAAACAACTGGTTTGAACGCGTTTCAGGTGATAACAGCAATCTTCGTCTTACTATTGCAGATAAAGAGACAGATGAGGTTCTCGGCATGATTAATCTTGTAAATATAGATTGGAAATCAGGATGTGCTTTTAGTGGGATTAGACTTTTTGATAGCTGTCCGAAAAAGAAGGGCTATGGAAAAGACGCAGTCTTTGCTATCATGGAATATGCGTTTAATGAGCTTAGACTTCACAGACTGGAAGGGTCAATTATAGAGACGAATATTGCATCCCGCAAGCTGTACGAAAAATGCGGCTGGGTTGTAGAAGGCGTTAAACGCGATGCTGTTTTTAAGAATGGAAAATATTTTGATGAGCTTCAGGTTGCAATCCTGAAAGATGAGTATGAGAGACTAAAAAATGATTAGGGAAATCGGAAGTAGTTTTTCTGATATAGAATTATTACCAGAAAAAAGCGGTGTCTTTTCTGATTTGGCAGGTTCATTTTTTTCCGGAAGATCAGCTATTTATAGTATTCTTGACGATATATTGCAGACGGGAAAAGGTAGAAAAGCACTTTTGCCGTCATTTTGCTGTGATTCAATGATTGAGCCGTTTCTTGCCCATGGGATGACAGTATCATTTTATGATATTATATTAGAAGATGAACTTATATATTCGATGCCGCAGGATGATGCAGATATAATTTTATTTTTGAATTATTTTGGTGTTGATACTAGAAAAACAAAAGAGTTTGGATCTGAGATAAGAAAAAGTTATCCTTCTGCGATATTGATAGAAGATAGGACTCATTCTCTGTTTGCTGAATCGGGATCAGGATATGCAGATTATGAATTTGCAAGTATAAGAAAGTGGACTGGTTTTTCTGACGGAGGAATTGTTATTAAGGCACCGAAAAAAATCAGAGACTGTAGTAAGGAAAATAGAAAGTATGCAGAGATATTTGCGCAAGCTTCTAGACTCAAGAAACAATATCTAGAAGCAGGAGAAGGCGAAAAAAGTGATTTTTTGAAGCTTTATAATGAAGCCGAGGAAATGTTAGATGCGGATTATAAGGGGTATTCGGCAAGCAGAGAAACTCTGGAAGGTATGATGTATCTGGATGTTGATTTAATTAAGAAAAAACGTATAGAAAATTTTAATATACTTTGTGAGAATGCTGATAAAATTAGAAAATCTGGCGCAGAGCCTTTGTTCTCTAAACTAGATAGGGCAGATGTGCCTTTGTTTTTCCCTGTTATTTTTAAAAACAGCGAGGAGCGTAGCATTGTCCGAAAGCGTCTCATAGAGAATGAAATATACTGCCCGGTACACTGGCCTGTATCAGAACTTCACAGTTTGAATCCAAAGACATCCTCCATTTATGAAAGGGAATTGTCAATTATCTGTGACCAAAGGTACGGACCAGAGGATATGATGCGTATAGCAGACGTGCTGGCAGAATTCTGAGGAGAATTTATATATGAAAATAAGTGTAATTAATTTTGATAATAGACAGTTATGGGATGATACAGTTAAAAGCTTTTCAGATTATGACGTATATTATCTTAGCGGATATGTTGACGGGTTTAGAACTCATGGTGACGGAGAGCCTATTTTGATATATGCGCAGGATGACTCATTTAGAGCGATGAATGTTGTGATGAAACGTAAAATAAGCGATGATAAGCTTTTCTATGGTTGCCCGGAGGCTGAAGGATATTTCGATATTTCCACACCATATGGCTATGGCGGATTTCTAGTTGAGGGCGAGATTTCACCAGATTTTCCTGAGGCTTATTCAGATTTCTGTAAGAAAAATAATATTGTGTCAGAGTTTGTGAGATTTAATCCTATGACATCGAACGTAAAGAGCTGTGAGAATACTTATGATATAATTGAACTTGGTGATACAGTTTATATTGATCTACGAGATGAAGAATACGTATGGGCTAACTTTTCTAGCAAAAACAGGAATGTTATTAGAAAAGCTGTGAAGGAAAACGTGGAAATAAGGCATACTGACGAGGCTTGGATTATAGATGAGTTTATGGAAATTTATAACTCCACAATGGACCGTGATGATGCTACTGATTATTACTACTTTAAAAAGGATTATTATGAGAGCATTATAGAAAATCTAAAAGGTAATTACGAATTCTTTTATGCAGTAAAAGATGAAAAGATAATAGCTGTTTCGATTATTTTATTTGCTAACGGACGTATGCACTATCATCTATCTGCATCACGTAGGGAATATCAGAGATATGCACCATCAAATCTCATGCTCTCAGAAGTATGTAGATACGGTGTTGAGAGAGGATATAAGTCATTTCATCTTGGAGGAGGAGTTGGTTCTAAAGAAGACGGTCTCTATAAATTTAAAAAATCCTTTAACCGTAATGAGAACAAAAAATACTGCATTGGAAAGGCTATATTCGATAGGGAAAAATATGATGAACTTGTTCAGTGCAGAGATTCAGCAACTGATGAAAACTTTTTCCCTAGATATAGAGGTTAAAATATGAAAACAATATGGATATGGAATCATTATGCTACGAACATGTTTTACGACAAAGGTGGTAGACATCACTGGTTTGCTAAGCAGCTTATCCGAAAAGGGTATGATGTAAAACTGTTTTGTGCGACAACTATTCACAATAGTGATTTTGAGGTGGAAACAGACGGAAAGCTTTTTGTTGAAGACACATCCGAGGGCATAGATTATATTTTTATAAAAGCCCCAAAATATATAGGTAATGGCAAAGCTAGAATAAAAAACATGCTTGCGTTTTATAAAGCTCTATTACCTGTATCAAAAGAAATTGCAAAAAAGTATGGAAAGCCTGATGTAATATTTGCATCTTCTGTACATCCTCTGACACTAGCAGCAGGGATTAAAACGGCGAAAAAATTCTCTGTTCCATGTGTATGCGAGGTTAGAGATTTATGGCCTGAAAGTTTAATTGAAATAGGCATGCTCGGAAGAGATAGCCTCATTTCTAAGGTGCTTTACAAAGGAGAAAAATGGCTATATAAACGCGCTGATAAGCTTGTGTTCACAATGCCTGGAGGAATGGATTATATAAGAGAACGTAAGCTTGACAAGGTGTTAGATGAAAAGAATATTTACTATATAAACAATGGAATCGATTTTGATACTTTCACTGAGCAGCAAAAGGAATATCGTGTAGATGATTCTGACCTAGAAGATGACAGCTGTTTCAAGGTAGTTTACACAGGGTCTATAAGAACTGCAAACTATGTTAGCGACCTTATTGAGGCGGCAGAAACAGTAAAGCAAAAGGGAATAAAAGATATCAAATTTATTATTTATGGTGATGGTGATCAGAAGCCTGTACTAGAAAAATATATCAAAGAAAATGATATTGATAATGTTGTATTTAAAGGAAGAGTATCAAAACCGTATATACCGTACATTCTATCAAGGGGAGACCTCAATGTTGTTACGGGTGAGAAAAGTAACCTTGGGAAATATGGCATAAGCTGGAACAAACTATTCGAGTATATGGCTAGCGGAAAGCCTATCGTGGCAAATTATGAGATAGAAAATTATAATTTTATTCATCAATATAATTTTGGTATTGCTGAAAGATTTACTGATAATAAGCGCTTTGCTGAGGAAATAATAAAAATGAAAGAACTTGATGACGAGACTCGTTCATTGTACTGTCAGAATGCGCTAAAGGCAGCAAATGATTTTGACTATAAAAATCTTACAGATACTCTAGAAAAAGTATTGCTGGAGGCTGTAAATGAGAATTAGTGATATAATTGATTTTTTAGATAGAAATAATTACGAGTTTAAGTTTGATGGGAATTCAGAGGCTCAGATTTATGGCTTTTCTTCTCTTGGAAACTACAGGGAAGATACGCTGACCTGGTGTAAATCGGCTGAATATATCAAAAATGCAGATATGTATGGTCATAAATTTGGACTTATCATTATCCCAGAGAGCATGGAAAAGTCTAGCTGCAAAGGTAATGTAATACTGACAGAAAATCCGAAGAAGATTTTCTTTGATATTCTTGATAATTTGTTCGCTAGAGATGACGAGCTTCCTCCTGTCGGAGAGGGAAGTTATATTTCCAAAAATGTTAAGCTTGGTAAAAATGTAAAAATAGGCTATAACTGTGTACTTGACGGTGATATAGTAATAGATGACAATACCGTAATTTACAATAATGTAAGCATTATAAACCGTGTAAAAATCGGGAGAAACTGTATTATCCATTCCGGAACAGTTATAGGACATGATGATTTTTCTTATACAGAGGATGAAAATCATGTCAAAACGATGATTAGACATTACGGCGGTGTAGTAATAGAAGATGATGTATTTATAGGTGCTAATTCTGTAATAAACAGAGCTACAATCGATGATACATTGATAGGTAAGGGCACAAAAATAGATGCATTCTGTCATATTTCTCACAACTCTGTAATTGGAGCGAATTCGTCACTGATATCAGGAAGCAGACTTTACGGTTCTGTAACAACAGGAGAAAATGTTTATATAGCATCGGCAACTGTAAAAAATCAGCTTCATATTGGTGATAATGCTTTGATTGGTATGGGAAGCATTGTGCTTGATAATGTAAATGAAAATTCAACAGTAGTAGGAGTACCTGCAAAGGAAAAGAGGTTAAAATGAAAAAAGAATTACTGAAAAAAATCGAAAATAAAGAAATCACAGTGGGTGTTGTTGGTCTTGGATACGTGGGCCTTCCACTTGCAGTAGAAAAGGCTAAAGCTGGTTACAAGACTATCGGATTTGATGTTCAGGATGAAAAGGTAGGACTAGTAAACAGCGGACACAACTATATCGGAGATGTAGTTGATAATGATCTTAAGAAGCTTGTTGAATCAGGAATGCTTTCAGCAACTACTGATTTCTCATTTGTAAAGGACGTTGATTTTATCGCTATTTGCGTTCCTACACCACTTGATGAACATCAGCAGCCTGATATCAGCTATGTAAAGAGCTCAACAATCGAAATCGCGAAATACCTAAAGAAGGGTACAATGGTTGTTCTTGAATCGACAACATATCCAGGAACAACAGAAGAGCTTATCAAACCTTTATTAGAAGAAGGTTCAGGACTAAAGTGCGGAGAGGATTTTTACCTAGGATTCTCACCTGAGAGAGTTGACCCAGGTAATAAGCAGTTCAAAACAAAGAATACTCCAAAGGTTGTAGGTGCAATCGGAGAAGATGCTACAGAAGTAATCGCTGCTATGTATCGTTCAGTACTAGAGGGAGATGTTCATGAGGTATCATCACCTGCAGTAGCTGAAATGGAAAAGATTCTAGAAAACACATATAGAAATATTAATATTGGACTTGTAAATGAACTTGCTATTCTATGTGATAGAATGAATATCAGCTTATGGGAAGTAATTGATGCAGCTAAGACTAAACCATACGGATTCCAGGCATTTTACCCAGGTCCAGGTCTAGGTGGTCACTGCATTCCTCTTGATCCTTACTATCTATCATGGAAGGCAAGAGAGTATGGATTCCATACATCAATGATCGAAAGTTCAATGATGATTAACGACAAGATGCCTGAATACTGTGTAGAAAGAGCAAGCAAAATTCTGAACAGACACAAGAAAGCTCTGAACGGATCAAAGGTTCTTGTTCTTGGAGTTGCTTATAAGGCTGACATTGATGATTACAGAGAAAGCCCTGCAATCGATGTAATCGATATTTTAAAGGAAACAGGAGCAGATACAGATTTCTATGATCCATTCATTCCTGCATTTAGAGAAGAAGGAAAAGAATATGTTGGTATCGATAAGATTGATCCTGAAATTATCGCAGGATATGATCTTGTAATGGTAACAGCAGACCATACTGTAGTTGATTATGATATGGTACAGGCAAATGCAAAGGCAATCTTTGATACAAAGAATGCGATGAAAAATGTTGTTAACAGAGAAAATATTGAGGTGCTATAATGAGTGAGTATTTTGTTCATGAAACAAGCATTGTTGATGACAATGTTGAAATAGGTAAAGGCACAAAAATCTGGCATTTTTCACACGTTCAGTCAGGTGCAAGAATTGGAGAAGGATGTTCATTTGGTCAGAATGTAAACGTGTCAAATAACGTTAAAATCGGAAATGGCTGCAAGGTTCAGAACAATGTTTCACTGTACGAGGGTGTTGAGCTAGAAGACTATGTTTTCTGCGGACCTTCAATGGTGTTTACAAACGACCTTACTCCAAGAGCAAAATATCCTAAGGGTAGTGCAGGATACAAGAAGACTGTTCTTCATACAGGTGCTACAGTAGGTGCAAATGCAACTGTAGTATGTGGTCACGAAATAGGAAACTGGGCGATGATTGCAGCAGGTGCTGTAGTAACAAAGAATGTAAAGGATCATGCGCTTATGGCAGGTGTGCCTGCAAAACAGATAGGATGGGTATGTGAATGTGGGGAGATTCTCCCTGATTCACTAGAATGTCCTGTGTGTGGTAGAAAATATACAGAAACAGAAAAGGGATTGAGAGAACTCTAAATGGAATTTACATATAAAGCATATTCTAATTTAATAGATACTGTAAGAAGCTGCGGCTACGAAATAACAGACTACAGTGATTACAAACAATATGATAAATCAGTTATCATGAGACATGATGTAGACTATGATATTAGACGTGTTCTTAACTTTGCAGAGATAGAACACAAAAAAGGAATAAGTTCTACTTATTTTCTTCTATGTTCATCGGACTTCTATAATCTTTACTCTAAGCGTGGTATTTATATTATCAACAAACTAAAAGAATATGGCCATAAAATTGGCCTTCACTTTGATGAAGTTAAGTATGATATAAATGAGGATAACTGGAGCTGTGAGACACTTGCATCTCTTATAAAGGATGAGGCAAAAGTTCTCTCAGAAATTATAGGTGATGAAATCAGTGTTGTTTCTATGCATAGACCATCAAAACAGACTCTTCAGCACAGTAAGTCGGGAGAGCTTAAGATTGACGGCATGATAAATTCTTACGACAAGGAGTTTTTTGAGAATTTTAAGTATGTATCAGATTCACGTATGAGATGGCGCGAGGATGTTGATTCGATTATCAAAAGTGGGGAATATGACAAAATACATATTCTGACTCATCCGTTCTGGTATGGAAATGAAAACAAAAATATTAAATATACTGTACAGGATTTTCTTATTTCCGCAGTAAATGACAGAATGAAGATTCTGAATGACAATATTACGGATTTGTACAAAATATTAGAAGATGAATTTTAAATATATGTTTTTCTTATAGTTAAATGATTGGAGGATTTTTATGAAATATGCATTAATCGGCTGCGGACGTATTGCTGTAAATCATATGAAAGCAGCATTAAATAACAAATTAGAAATTGTAGCAGTATGTGATGTACTGCCAGAAAAAATGGAAGCAATTTTAGAAAAATATGATTTACAGAATGATGATTCAATCAAAAGATATACTGACTACAAAGAAATGATTGAAAAAGAACAGCCTGAGCTTGCAAGTATCGCAACAGAAAGCGGAAATCATGCTGAAATTGCACTTCACTGTATAGATAAAGGTGTTAACCTGATTATCGAAAAGCCTATGGCAATGAGCATAGAAGATGCAGATAAAATCATTGCTCTTTCAGAAGAAAAGGGCGTAAAAGTATCTGCTTGTCATCAGAACAGATTCAATGTTGCTGTTCAGGAGCTTAGAAAAGCTATTGAAGCAGGAAGATTTGGTAAGCTTTCACATGGTTCAATTCACGTAAGATGGAACAGAAACCAGGGCTATTATGATCAGGCACCATGGAGAGGAACATGGGCTCAGGACGGTGGTGCTTTAATGAACCAGTGTATCCACGGAATCGACCTACTAAGATGGATGATGGGTGATGAAATCGAAGAAATTTACGGTGTTACAAGACAGCAGTTCCATGACTATCTAGAGGCTGAAGATGTTGGTATGGCAGTAATTAAATTCAAGAATGGAGCAATCGGTACAATCGAGGGTACAACAAACGTATATCCAAAGAACCTTGAGGAAACATTATATGTTTTCGGTGAAAATGGAACAGTTAAAATCGGCGGAACTTCAACAAATAATATTGATGTATGGGATTTTGCTGATGAAACAGAAGATGATGCAAAGAATAAGGGTCTAGAAGAGCAGACAAGCAATGTATACGGAAACGGCCACACAAGCCTGTTTGCAGATGTTATGGATGCAATTGAAAATGATAGAAAACCTTATGTAGATGCAGTTGCAGGAAGAAATGCGCTAGAAGTAGTTCTTTCAATTTATAAGAGCCAGAAGACTGGTGAACCTGTAAAATTCCCGCTAAAGGATTTTGCAAGTATCGATATGAAGGGTGAGTTTTAATTATGAAAATATGTCATATGACAAGTGCCCATGACAGTGATGATATCAGAATCCTTAAGAAACAGTGTGTTTCACTTGCAAAGAAGACAGATAACGATGTTTACTTAGTTGCAAAAGGTGATGATTTTGAGTTCAAAAATGTTCATATCGTTGGGATTGGAAATCAGCAAGGCGGTAGACTGAACCGTATAATTAAGGTAGGAAAGGCAGTATACAACAAGGCTCTGAGCCTCGATGCGGATGTATATCAGTTCCATGATCCAGAGCTTATGCTGTATGCAAAAAAATTGAAAAAGCATGGCAAGATTGTAATCTTTGATAGCCACGAAAACTATAGAGAGCAGATTATGCAGAAGGGTTATATACCTAAGCCTCTTCGAAAAATTATAAAGTGGGTTTACTGCAGAGTGGAAAAGCATGCATGTAAATACATTGATGCTGCATTATTTCCTTCAGAACAGAATCCTTATAGTGGGATGGTTGACGAGTGCGTTGCAATTTATAATTCACCTATGTCAGATGAACTTAAGATTACAACTCCAATAGAAGAAAAGGAACCTTCTGTATGTTGCGTGGGTACATTATCTGAAGATCGTGGTATAAAGGTTCTAATTGAAGCTTGTTACAAAGCTGGTGTAAAATTAGTTCTTGGAGGCAATTTCTCCCCGGAATCTTTTGGTGAGGAAATGAAAAACTCACAGTACTTTTCAAACGTGGATTACAGAGGATTTTGTAACAGAGAGCAGGTTAACGATATTTACAACGAATGCATGATTGGTGCAGATACAATTCTGAACGTAGGTCAGTATCCGTTTCTTCAGAATCTGTCTACAAAGGCATATGAATATATGATGATGAAGATGCCTTATATAACTTCTAATTTTGCATACAACAAAAAAATATCAGATGAGTATAATTGCTCTATCTGTGTTGATCCGTCAAATTCAGATGAAATTGCTAAGGCTGTAAGATATCTTGCAGATAATCCTGAGAAGGCAAAGGAAATTGGCGAGAATGGTAAACGACTAGTTGAAGAAACATATAGCTGGACAAATGATGAAAACAGACTGTATGAGCTATATGACAGGCTATATTCAAAATATAAAGGGTAGAATGAATGTTGGATAATTGTTTTTTTAGAAAAATTGCTGATATTGATGAAAAAATAAAGAGATTAATAATATCTGCATCTTGTTTTCTGCTTATTATGTTCGAGCTTACGCCTATAATAGCACTTAGACGAGGAGGATTAGATACTATACTATCTTTTCTTCTTTGCTTTGCTATTATTGCAATGAGCTACGATGGACAGATAAGATTTCAGAAAGGGAAGCGCTTTATTTTTATTGCGGCACTGATTTTAGGTGTAGCAGAGCTAGTATCGGGAGTAATGCTCGGTGTATTAGGTTACATGTCTTATGGCATGTTTTATGTAATAGTACCCACAGGACTGATTCTAGTGGTAAATTCAAAAAAACAGATTGAACGTCTTATGTATGCTTCATCACAGGCTATGGCATTGTCCTTTGCTGTACTGTTTGTTCTTTCGGTATTTTTTTCACCGCTTGGAAGTGAGCAGTATGAATCGATTTTAGGAAATCCGAATGCACTGGGAATGTATGCTTGCATAGGATTTTTGGGAAGTCTGTATTTATCTGTTACAGAGAAGAAATATAGATATTATGTACTTCTAGGTTTATCATTTGGATTTATCTATTTTTCGAGATCAAGAACATCTCTCCTTCTTGTTATAGGGTCTGCTGCAGTACTGCTTTTCTATGTGATTTTAAACAGAAGAGAACAGAAAGTGCAGTTTAAAAATGTTGTTAAGTGTCTAGTTACCGTAGCCGCTTCTGTTTTTATTTCCTTTGCAGGAATTTCGTATGTAAACAGTTTAGTTGGAATTACAAATCTTGACACAATAGAAAAAATAGAAGCTGTATTTGATGTAAATATTATCAAAACAGATGATGATGATAAACCAGAGTTTTCTGATGTTTTAGCTTCAGGAATTGACAGAAGCCTGAAGGGAATTGCAGATGATAACAGTTTCACATCGGGAAGAACTGCAATTTGGGTCGCATTCTTAAATAATATAGATATTGGTGGTCATGCTAGTGGAGTAATTGAGCTAGAGGGTGCCGACTATAATGCACACAATGCGTTTATCCAGGTTGCATACAGCTATGGAATTGTATCCGGAATACTATATCTTATAATAGCTTTGTATATGCTTGTTGTTATAATAAGCCAGTTTGTAAAGTCGTTGAAGAGAAAGCATATAAGTTTTGAAAAATGCTTTGCAGCTATTATATATGGAAGTTTTATGGTCTACAGTACTCTATCAGCTGCAGTCTCGCCATTTTCATATTTTATAATCATGGAAGTAAGTCTGTGTGTTCTTCCTTATATAGGAACGGATTTTTGGAGTCATAAAAGCGATTTATTAGGGGCAAAAGGAGTATAGTGCATAAAGCACTTTAACTATTATGAAAATATGTATCATAGCTAGAAATATAAATGATGATTATACAGGTAGTTTTGAGTTTGATCAGGCGATAGCGCTTAAAGAGGCAGGACATGATATTTATGTTCTGTCTTTAGATTTTCGTTCTGTGAGAAAAAAAAGAAAAATAGGTATTTATCTGCAGGAATATAAAGGCATCAAAATTGTGAGATGCAGTATCCCGCTTGGTCCTCTAAAAGGAAAAGTTGGCGATAAGATGTATTCTGTATTTGTAAAAAGGGCCTATAGGAAGCTTGTAGAGGAAGCGGGCACATTTGATATAATTCATACTCATTTTATTACGATTTCGTATATTGGTATAACAAGTCTAAAACATTTGATGAGCGTGAAAACAAGAATAGTTGTCACTGAGCATTCAAGCACTGTCAACTGTGATATAGATTCTATGCCTGTAGATTTAGCAGAAAAAGCAACATATGTATATAAAAAAGTGGATAGAGTAATAGCTGTAAGTGATACTCTAGCAGAAAGAATACATAGAAATTTCAATGTGCGATGCGATGTTGTCTATAATGTTTATGATGAAGATATATTCAAATACAAGGAAAAATCTAGTTTCGAAAATAGACCATTCAGGTTTGTCAGTGTAGGTAATCTAAACCCAAATAAGAGAATGGATTTTCTTATCAAAAGCTTTTGTAAAGCCTTTAACAAAGAAGAGGCTGAGCTGTATATTTTCGGTGACGGTGCAGAAAAGCAGAATTTAAAATCAATTATAGACAGTGGGGGCAGAGCTGAAAGCATATTTCTTATGGGCCATGTAAGCCGAAAAGAAATAGCGGATTTTTATAAAAACGCAGATGCGTTTATACTTCTGTCAGAAAAAGAAACTTTTGGTGTCTCATACGTCGAGGCTATGGCATCTGGGATGCCTGTAATATCTGCACATTCGGGTGGACCGGAGGGATTCGTTAACTCTGAATGCGGTATTATTTCCGGTGATTCAGAAGAAGAGGTAGCTTCAGATATGCGCAAGATGATGTTAAATATTAATTCATATGACAGAAAACAAATATCTGACTATGCAGGATTAATATGTGGAAGCAAAACTGTTGCAGAAAAGCTTACTCGCATTTATTCTGATATCATAGCTCAGAAAAATTAGAGGGTAATTGAGGTAATAATGAATAAGCAAAAACATTTTTTTACATTGTTTTTAGGTACAGGACTTAATATTATACTTGGTATAATCACAACGCCTATTATTACAAGGCTTGTAGCTCCAGATGTGTACGGAGAGCTTTCACTGTTCACATTGTACGGAAGCATACTCATGGTCTTTATGATTCTTGGACAGGATCAGGCATATAATAGATATTATTATTCGGCTGAGGGTATCGATTTTAAGAGATATATACTCTCACTTACAGCAAGAGTACCGATTATAATTAGTATTGCTGTAAGCATGGTTGTATGCTGCTACTTTTTTATAAGTGGAACAAAGAACTATGTTTTTCTGATATTTGCGGTATATGCTATTACAATGGTTCTTGACAGATTTTCCAATATGACATTAAGACTAGGAATGAAGTCAGGGTTATACGCATTTACTATGAATATGCAGAAGCTCACATATACTTTTTTTGCTGTTATGACAATCAGTTTTACTGATATAAGTCATATACTTGTTCTTACAGGATGTACAGTTCTTGCACAGCTTGTATCATGTGTGATAAGTATAGTTGCAGAAAAGCGTATATGGAAAACAAATATCTTTGTTTTAAAAAATAAAGATGAATTTTCGAAGACTGTTGATTTTAAGCGCACGTTTAAATATGGGTGGCCATTTATTTTCTCATCACTTTGTGCGTGGCTGTTCACAGGAGCAGACAAGCTCATGATTGAGATGTTCAGTAGTAAGGAACAGCTTGGTATATATGCTTCAGCCGTAAGTATTATTGGTATATTCAGTGTTATAACGAATACGTTTAATACAATATGGGCTCCGATGGCAGTTGAGGAGTTTGAGAAAAAATCAGGCAGCAAAGATTTCTTTATCAAAGCTACAGACTATATAACTATTGTGCTATTTGCAGCAGGTGCTGGAGTTATACTGTTTAAGGATATTATAGTATTTCTTCTCGGACCTGAGTACAGAGAGGCAGTTTATTTAATTCCGTTCCTTTCACTTTATCCGGTACTTTATACTATATCGGAAAGTACAGTTTACGGAATCAATTTCATGCAGAAGACCCAGTGGCATATAATAATTACAGCTTCATGCGGAGTTGTGAATGTTATTCTTAACTTTGTTCTGATTAATCAAATCGGATCTTTGGGAGCTGCTATTGCAACAGGTATTACATATACCCTTCTTCTCATACTCAGAACAACACTTTCAGTAAAATGTTTCCCTGTTGCATATCACTTAAAGCGTATGAGTGTTATGGTAGTGTTGTATTATATTTATGTAATATATAACAGTTTTAATTCATTCGATATTGTTAATGTTGTTATGTTTATTGTACTTGCAATTACAGGCTGTACACTATACAGAAAAGAAATTGCAGAGCTGTGGGTTATGACACTTGACTATGCTAAACATATGATAAGCAAAATAACAAGACGCGGATAGTGAAAACTGATATATATAATTTTATTTTGCGATTGGAGGAGAAAGTAAAAATGAATTGCAGACTGGTTAGGCTATTGAGTTTATCTACTTTGTTTATGATTCCATTTGCCTTTGGAATTGTAAATGCACAGACAGATGCTGAGGCTGCAGCAGCAAACAGTAATTCAGAGGTTGTCATTAATGAATTTGAGAATGTATCCGAACAGGATACAGCATATTCATTTACAGAAAATCAGAATGACTCTGATGTAGATTTAAATAGCAATCAGGAAGTATTGCTTACTGAGGAAAGCAAAAACAGTGTGCAAGCATCGTATGACGAGGAGGATGCTGTGAGTGAGACAGAGAAAAGTGTTTCGCTTAGAGTTGAATCTATTAATGGTATTTTAAGGATTACTGATAATACTGGAAAATTCTATAAAGGTATGCACACAATAGGTACAAAAACATATTGTGCCGATGAAAATGCAAGAGTCATTGTTGACAGATTCTTTATCTACAATGGTAGAGCGTATATTTCTGATAAAACGGGTGCAATACGCACTGGTGTAGTGTTTAGCAGGGAGTATGGCTACTATTATTACTGTAATCCAGCTGAAGGCGGAGCAATTAAGCCTGATGCAGGATTTGTTGAGTGGAACGGAAACAGATACTACGTTAACAAAGGCGGAAAGATTGCAAGAGGCGGATTCACTTTGATAAACGGAAGAGCGTATATCATAGGAGATGATGCTGTAATTAAAACAGGAGTGCAGTTCAGTGATCAGTATGGTTATTACTATTACTGTAATCCAGACGAAGGCGGAGCAATTAAGCCTGATGCAGGATTTGTTGAGTGGAATGGAAACAGATACTACGTTAACAAAGGCGGAAAGATTGCAGCAAATGGTTTTACTATAATACATGGAACCGCCTACATTATTGGGAAGAACGGGGTTATTAAGACAGGCGTTGTTTACAGTAGCCAGTATGGATACTGCTATTACTGTGACCCTGAAAATGGTGGAGCAATCAAAGTTGATGCAGGCTATGTAGAATGGGAAGGAAAACAGTACTATGTAAATAAAGGCGGTAAAATCGTTCCAACTGTAGAATTCAAAGCAGCAGCTTTGATGGATGAGATAGGTCACTCTTTATTTAATGCATATAAATATCTTGCAAAACAGCCATATTATAGAATGTATGTAAGCACATCTAATGGAAAAGAATGGTTTGCGGAATTTGGATTCTCAAGAGGAGAAGGCAATTGTTATGTTAAGACTGCTATGCTGTATTATATGGCAAAGGCAATGGGATATGACAATATTAGAGCAGTTGACGGATACTGCCTTGGTTATGGTGGAGAAAGACTTCCACATGGATGGCTTGAATATTACGAAAATGGAAAAACATATATTATAGACCCAACATTTGAAAATGAAGTTGGAAGAAATGGATATATGATTCAGTACGGGCAGAAAGGTACATGGAAGTATCTTCCTAACGAATCACGTACATGGACTGAGTAAAAAAACGGAGGTTGATTTTTAAAATGCAGAAAAAAATGAAAATTGCTGGAATCATAGCTGTAGCAGTTGCAACTGTTCTAGTTATGACTGCATGCGGCGGAGAAAAGGCAGAAGAAAAAGCATCATTCGAGTTTTCTAATGCCACAGGAATGAAAATTGAATATGTAAAGGCAATTGATGCTGAGGATCCTGATAATGAAGCTCAGCTTACAGAAGCTGTAGAAAATGGAAAATCAGCAGAGTTTGATATGGAAGCAGAAAAAGCAAAAGGCTCTTATCTTCTCCAGATAAAATTTGCCGATTCAGAATTTATATATACATCAAGTGAAGTTGCATTTGATAAGCTTACAAAACTTGAAGTATCAGAAGTAGATGGCAAAATAGTTCTTGATGCATATTATGGCGATAAAAAAGAGAACATATTTCTTGAGCAGCCTGCACCAAAAGCTGAACTAGAATCTCAGCCAGCGATAGAAGAGGCAGCTCCTGCGCCTTCACAGGAACCTGTTCAAGAAGCGGCACCAAGCGAGCCAGCTCAACAGCCAAGTGCACCTGCAGCTCCTCCTGCAGAAAGCAAACCTCAGCAGGATGGATGTCTAAATGATGCGTTATTCAACTAATTCAGAAAATCAGAATGTGAGGCTTTCTTATTTTAGAGCATTTGCCTGTATTGGAATAGTTTTGCTACATACCACATTCACATCACGCATGCTTTATGCAGATTATATATCAGAAAGGCAGATATTTGTCTCTGATACAATTTGCAATATGCTTATGTGGTGCGTGCCTGGATTTATTATGGTGACAGGAATATTACTCCTTAATCCTGAACGTAAGGTAACGCTAAAAAAAGCAGTGAAAAAATATGCGTGGCGTATACTGAAGGCACTACTTATATTTCAGATAGTATATAAACTTATAGATACGGTGATTGCAAATGAGAACATCACAGTTGGTACATTCGCTTCTATTTTCGAAAACTTTATTACTGCAGGTGGAACATCACTTCTGTGGTATTTGTATATGCTTATTGGAATGTATCTTATGATTCCATTTTTTAAGAAGATTGTTGATTCAAGCACAAATCATGAACTGAATATGCTTATGGTTATAATGTTGGCATTTCTTTCTGTAATGCCTCTATCGGAAATTTTCGGATATAAAATTGGATTTTATATCCCTGTATATACAGTTTACCCATGTTATCTATTTTTAGGTTATATGATTTACAGAAAAACATTTGCTATATCAGAATGTCTGGGTGGATTCTTTTATTAGTCAATTCAGCTGTAATTATTGGGACTAGTATATATGCTTCCAATGGAAGCAACTTGGATCTCGGAAGTCTATGGAGCTATTCTTCAATTTTTATAGTTCTTCAGAGCGTAGGAATTTGTGAACTTTTTGTTGACTCAGATAGAAAGCTTCCGAATATTTTGAATAGAGTAGTTCTTGATTTTGATAAATGCTCATTTGGGATTTATCTTATTCATATCATATTTGTAAAAATGATATTGAAAAATTACGGGTTTAATCCATACGAAAACGGTGGATTTATAGCTATAGTAGCACTTGTAATAT
>CAUWFN010000025.1:0-28445 GCA_963558075.1 uncultured Clostridia bacterium
GGTGTCACTACAAAACATCTTTTTTCTTGACGAAAATATAATTATGAAGTAAAATATATTCTACCAATTGAATATCAAAATATCATGTTCCGCCCATGCTATAGGCGGCTAAGATGGAAGCAGGTGAAAGTCCTGAGCGGTCCCGCCACTGTAAGTGAGGAGAAATTGCAAGAGGCCACTGTTTTAACCCGGGAAGGCAGCAGTTTTGATGATACGCCAGCCAGGAAACATGCATGATATACAGGATGCCAACTGACGGAGAATCAGATTGGTCATTTTATATTTGCTAATATTTGCAGAAATTCGGACTGTGAACCCTGTGCGTTCACAGTCTTTTTTTATTTATATCAGGAGTGTGGTTATATGTCAAAGATTAAACTTACCGAAAAAGAGGTAAGGATTTTAAAGAAGCAGTTTGCGGATCTAGTATACGAAACTGTGGGAGATAAGGAGAAGACAAAAGAGGGTATGAAAGATAAGTCTTCTCTGATTTATAGAAATTTCTCTCTGCAGTCGGATGCTGGAAAAGTGCTGTACAAGAAGTTTTCGGATAAAGAGCTTATATGCATTTTGAAAAATGCTGCTGATGCTGTGCAGCATTCACCATCACAGAATGAGATTTTGTGGGTATTCAAGGATTATCTTAAGCTCAGGTTTAAAAAGTGGCCTTATGCTCTAGAAAAAGCGGGCCTATCAAAATGCGCAGGAAACGGCGGAAAGAGCTATGAGCAGAGCGTTATTGATGAGGAGCTACGAAAAGTTGTACTCAAGGAGCTCAGAGAAGAAACTATGAGAGAAGGTCACATACCTCATCCTAGACATGTGCCTAAGCTTGCAAAAAAAGTCAAGAAATTCTATGCAACTTGGGGAGAGGCTCTTGAGGATGCGGGAATTGATGCAGAAAAGCTTGCATGTGAGACTGTATATAAGATTGATGATTTAGAAAAACAGTATTTTCCTCTTCTTGCAGAAGTTAAAAGCGAGGCGGAAAAGCTTGGAAGAGCGCCTATGCATACTGAAATTTGCGAAAAAACAAAGCTTCCGCTACTCGAAAGATGCGGTTCTTGGAGAAATGTTCTTTATCAGATTAATCTTGAGCCTGTCGTAAGAATAAGACCTTATTCTTCATATTATCTAGGCTCAAGACGAGAAAACAATAGAACAGCTCACAGCCAAAATCTTAGAAACTGCTATTTTAAGCTTATAAATCCAGACAAGGCTGTTGTCAGCGATCTTGAAGAGCTTGAGGGAATGATGAGACAGGAGGGTAGAATCCTTACAAAAACTGATGTGAGTCAGCCGATGAGAAAACGTCTTATCGCTGCATGCGAGTCATGGAATAACGTTTTATTTCAGCTTGGAATTAAAACGAATCATGATTTTGACCATGCAGGAGGTGACATTCAGTGAAGGATAATGGATTAGGCGATAGCAGCACCTTTTATTCGTATCATCCGATAGTAACAGCTGCCTACTATATATTAGTCATTGGAATCACTATGTTTTCCATGTCGCCTTTTTTTCTGGCGGTAACCTTTATCTTTTCGTGGGGATATTCTGCGATTTTAAAAGGTCCTGACGAGCTTAAGCAAAATGCGGTAATAACTCTTGTTATAGTTATTACTATGGCACTTATTAATACTCTGTTTACACATAACGGCCAGACAGTACTGTTTTATATAAATGGAAACAGAATTACTTTAGAGGCTTTTGTCTACGGAATTGCAGCAGCTTTGATGCTATCATCTGTGATGATATGGTTCAAAAGCTTCAACGTGCTGATGTCATCGGATAAAATTATATATTTGTTCGGAAAGCTTGCACCTGTTATCGGGCTTGTAATTTCTATGATTTTTCGCTTCATACCGCTTTTAAGGCATAGGTTTGAGGAAATCTCCATGGGGCAAAAGTGCATGGGAAGAGGTGAAATTAAAGGTCTTATACCAAGGGCAAGGCAGGTTACAAAAGAAGTTTCTATACTGATTGCATGGTCTCTTGAAGCTTCTATAGAAAGTGCAGATTCCATGTCATCTCGCGGATATGGACTTAAGGGAAGAAGCAGCTTCCACCTGTTTGAAATTACAGGAAGAGATGTAGCTGCTCTTGTTTACATGGCTATAACTGGAGGCTTAGTTATAGCGGGAAGCTTTTTTGGTCTTACAACTATGAGTTTTTATCCGCAGATAATGCTGCCGGAGTTTGGTATATGGGAAGGCGCAGTGCTTTTTGCTTTCGTGATGCTGCTCGCTTTTCCTGTTGTTATTGATATTTATGGGGAGTACAGATGGAGAAAATCAGATTTGACAATTTAAATTTTACATATCCGCTGTCGGAAAAACCAGCGCTTGAGAATATTAATCTTACGATTAATCAGTCGGAGTTTATTGTTCTTTGTGGAAAAAGCGGCTGTGGAAAGAGTACCCTTCTAAGGCATCTTAAGAAAAACATGATGCCGTATGGAGATAGGGAAGGTGCTGTTTTGTACTGCGGAGAGAATATAGAGTTTCTTGACGATAGAAGAAGTGCATCTGAAATTGGTTTTGTTCAGCAAAACCCAGATAACCAACTTGTAACAGATAAGGTATGGCATGAGCTTGCATTCGGGCTAGAAAGCCTTGGAATGTCAGCAAAGACAATCAAAAAAAGAGTTGCGGAAATGACAAGCTATTTCGGAATTCAAAGTTGGTTTCGCCGTGATGTAAGTACGCTATCAGGTGGCCAAAAGCAGCTTCTTAATCTTGCATCAGTTATGGCAATGCAGCCAGATATTTTAGTTCTCGATGAGCCAGCATCTCAGCTTGACCCTATTGCAGCTTCAGATTTTCTTAAGACTGTTCAAGATATAAATAGAGACCTTGGAACGACTGTAATTATTTCTGAGCATAGGCTTGAGGAAGTTTTTCCTATGGCTGATAGGGTAATCGTTATGGATAAGGGTAAAATTATTTCTGATGCAACGCCTGGCCAGACTGGAAACGTTCTTGCTGGAGACGATGGAAATGATCCTCATCCCATGTTCTTTGGACTTCCGTCAGTTACAAGAATTTTTCAGCCATTTGGCAGAGAAGAAAATCCTCTGACTATTAGAGAAGGTCGTCTTGAGATGGAGGAGCTAGTTTGCGAGAATAGTTATGATGCATCCGAGGATGATAGTATAAAAAATCTTGAATCAGATACAGCTTTGGAAAAAAAGTCTCTTTTTTCTAGAGAGTCAAAGGACGATATAGCGATTCAGATGAAATACATCTGGTTTAAATATGACAAAAAAAGTAATGATGTTCTTCGCGGTATGTCTCTTTCGGTAAAAAAAGGACAGTGGCACTGTTTACTTGGAGGAAATGGAACGGGAAAAAGTACGACGCTCAAGGCTATATGCGGAATAATAAAGCCGCAGAGAGGCAGCGTAACTGTAGAAAATATAAATGTTGGAAAAGATCAGAGCGGCAGACTATTTGATAAATGTCTTGCGATGGTTCCTCAAAACCCTCAGTCTGTTTTTACGGAAATTACTGTAGAGGAAGAGCTGTTTGAGGGAATGGAGTTTATGGATCTTTCCGATGAAACTAAGGTGGAAAATGTAGAGAATATGCTTAAGCTTATGGAGATTGAACACCTTAGAAAAGCAAACCCTTACGATCTTTCTGGAGGAGAACAGCAAAGACTTGCGATAGGCAAAATTCTTCTTCTTGAGCCAACCGTGCTTTTGATGGATGAGCCTACCAAAGGACTTGATCCCTTTTTCAAGATGACTCTTGCGGGCATACTGAGAAAGCTTGTAAATCGCGGAGTAACTATTTTTATGGTGAGCCATGATATAGAATTTTGTGCATCGTATGCAGATCGCTGCTCGATGTTCTTTGATGGGGAGATTGTATCAGAGGATGAATCAAAGGCCTTTTTTGCTGGAAATAATTTCTATACGACAGCGGCAAATAAGATTGTTCGTAAGTACAGAAAAGATCTTGTAACATGTGAGGAGGTGCAGGATTGGATAAGACGGTCAGTAATTCAGGAGTAAAAAAACTGACGCAGAGGCAGGCGATGGAAAAAAAGCGCCTTCATGTTGCATCTTTGATGATTTTTCTGTGCATACCGGCAGCAATAGCTCTCGGGGTTTTTGTTCTTCCAAAGAGTTGGTACATGCCGCTTAGCGTAGTAATTTTGATTCTGACTATGCTGCCTTTTTTCATGGTGTTTGAAAACAGAAAGCCTAAAGCAAGGGAAATAGTACTTCTTGCGATGATGTGTGCACTGACTGCGGCATCTCATATGTTTTTTCACATAGTACTTCCAATTCAGATAGGAACTGCTCTTGTAATTATTTCTGGAATTTCACTAGGACCTGAGGCAGGGTTTCTTGTAGGAGCGCTTTCGCGTTTTGTCTGCAATTTCTATATGGGTCAGGGACCGTGGACTCCATGGCAAATGTTTTGCTGGGGAATTTTAGGATTTATTGCAGGGCTTGCATTTAATAGAAGTGATATGAACAGCCTCAAATCAAGGCATTTTAAAGTGATAATGGGACCTGTTTTGACAGTGGTTTTAGCTCTCCTTCTTGCATATGTTAGCTTTTTGATATGGCCAGGAAACGATGATAGCATAATAGGCTGGAGACTTTATGTGTTTGGAGGAGCAGGACTTCTTGCAGGTGTACTAGTTCAGAAAAAGAGACTTCCTGTGGACAATCTAACTCTTGCTCTATTCACTTTCTTTACAACTTTCGTTGTATACGGGGGTGTAATGAATATAGCGAATGTAATTATGTCTTTTAACCATGCAGGAAGCGAAGGCTTTAGCCTTAGTGCTATAAGAGCTCTTTATGTTAGCGGTGCTCCTTATGATTTTATGCACAGCTTGACTGCGGCAATATGCGTGTATCTGTTTGGAAACAGCATAATTAAAAAGCTTGAGCGAATTAAGATAAAGTACGGAATTTATAAATAAGGAAAAGAAAATGGATCAGGATTTCAATAAAAAAATTAAAAATAAGAGAAACAGAAAAATTGCTCTTATAATTGTTGTAATTGCTATTGCTGTTGGTCTTTTGCTGACCACAAAGATAGAAGGTGCAAAAGGGTTCGTAAACAGAATTACAGGAAACAATAAAGTAACTATAGAAATCAGATGCGATGAGCTTTCGGAAGATATGTCAAAACTAAAGAAACTAGAGCTCGAAAAGTATGTTCCAAAAGATGGTGTAATTCTGAAGGAAACAGAATACGCAGTTGACAAGGACACAACAGTGTTCGATATTTTGGACACTGCATGTAGAGAACATGACATACAGATAGAGTACTCATATACTCCAATCTATAAGTCTTACTACATAGAAGGTATTAATTATCTTTATGAATTTGATGGAGGAAAGCGAAGCGGATGGACGTTTACAGTTGATGGTGAGTATCCTGAATATGGCGCTTCGAAAATAAAGCTTTACGGTGGAGAGAAAATCGTATGGAGCTATACATGTGACTATACAAAGAATGATAAAGTAAAGGAATCTAAAGACAAATAAAATCCCTGAAACCTGAGGTTAGTGAGGAGCAGAAATCTGAACCAGGTTGTGGAAAACATGGTGTATGTAATGGTCATAATGATTGACACTGTATACCAAATGTAGTAGAATAATAATGTTAAAATGTTAATAATATGAATTTAGAGTGTTAACGTACTTAATAAAGGAAGCCGGTCAAAGTCCGGCACGGTGCCGCCACTGTAGGTGAGAAGTCTGCTTTTGATATCCACTGGGTTATATCTGGGAAGGTAATTGCAGGATAGACTCACAAGTCAGGAGACTTGCTCTATAATTATTCATAAGGGACGCGTATACTCGATGTGAAAGGTAATAGACAAACGGACTATTTTTTGTAGTTCGTTTTTTTGTTGTTTTTGAATTTATTTTATATCAGATTTGGAGGATTTTATCGATGAATAGCAAAGTTGAAGCAGTAAAAAAAGAAGTAGGCAAGGTAATAATCGGTAAAGATGAAATTATAGAAAAAGTACTTACTGCTATTCTTGCAGGAGGCCATATTCTACTTGAGGATATTCCTGGTGTGGGTAAGACTACTCTAGCTCTTGCATTCAGCAGATCTATGGGTCTTGAATTTAACAGAGTTCAGTTTACCCCTGACGTTGTGCCGTCAGATATAACAGGATTTACCATGTATGACAAGGCAAGGGATGTGTTCGAATACAAAGATGGAGCTGCAATGTGCAACTTCTTCCTTGCAGATGAAATTAACAGAACATCAAGCAAAACTCAGTCAGCCCTTCTTGAGGTAATGCAGGAAGGAAAAATGACAGTAGATGGAATAACTCACGAGGTCCCAAAGCCTTTTATCGTAATGGCTACACAAAACCCGCTTGGAACAGCAGGTACTCAGCAGCTTCCGGAGGCTCAGCTTGACAGATTTATGATTAGCCTATCAATGGGATATCCTGATACAGAAGCTCAGATTGCAATTCTTAAGGATAGAGCTGGAAAAGATCCTATAAGCGAGGTAAATAAGGCTGTAACCGAAAGCGATGTAATGGAAATGAAAAAGGAAGTCGAAAATGTATTTGTTGATGACAAAATCTATAGATATGTAACTATGCTTGCTGAAGCGACAAGAAACAACGAATATATAAGACTTGGAATAAGCCCTAGAGGTGCTATTGCAATGTGTGCAATGGCAAGAGCATGTGCTTATGTGAAGGGAAGAGATTATGTAATTCCAGAGGATATTGTAGAAAACTTCATGGAAATATGCTCTCACCGTATAATGCTTCACCCAAAATCACAGCTTGCGGGACTTAATACAGAAAAAATCTTAAATAGTATTTTAGAAGAAATCAAAGCTCCTAAGATTAACAGCTAATTAGGTTTGGAGTTTTGACAGACGGGAGTTAAATTTGAAAAAAGCAAGAATATTTTTTGTTTCAGTTATAATAATATGCCTCGGATTATATGCTTTTACAGATGCATCTTTTACTATCTATATCGCAGGAGCATTTATAATATATGCTCTTTGTGCGTTTATATCAGTTACGGCATCTGGAAGACGAGTAAAAATCGATATGAGGGTTGCTCCAAAGGCGGAAAAAAATAGCGGACTTCCTGCTATTTTAGATATATGCAGCAAAAGCTTTGTTCCTCTTGTGAGATGCGATGTGCCAGTCACTGCCGAAAACCTATTTATTGATAGTAAAACCGGCGTGAATCTAAGACTTTCGGCACTGCCATTTAAGAAAAAGACATACGAGTTTCATGTTGAGGAATCCTTTGCAGGTTGTCTTGAGCTTTCGGTATCAGAAATTAGAATGAGCGATCCTGTGGGAATATTTCAGCGAACAGAAAAAGCAGATATACACAGAAGAAGCTATATATTTCCTGCGATATCAGAGGTTCCTGTATCTAAGGATGCACTGCTTTCCTATGACATGGAAAGCTTCAAGTATTCGGCAGTAAGACCAGGAGCTGACCTTAGCGAAGTATTCGACATTAGAGAATACAGACAGGGTGACAATATCAAAGGAATTCACTGGAAACTTTCAGGCAAGGAAGGGGAGCTTATGGTAAAGGTGCCGAGTCTTCCTGTAGAAAATAGCCTGATGATTATACTTGATAAGAATCTTTTGAGTCTTCCTTTGCACGAAGGCTCAGAAGACGTTATGGAAAGAGGAAGCCTAGCAGAACATGCGGCAGAGCTTTTTCTTTCGCTATCAGATACTTTGATAAAACAAGGGCTTTCACATTCTGCAGGCTGGTATGATTGCCTTAGAGAAAGCTTTGTTCAGAAGGATGTATTTTCTGCTGATGATGTTTATTCTATGATTCCTGAACTGATATCATCACCGTTTAGGGAAGATGCAATGTCAGGGGCGGACAGATATATCGACAGCGACTGCGAAAAGAATTATGCGGCCTTTATATATGTTACAGACAGTGATGAGGCGGAAAAAGAGGTTGAAAGGCTAAGAGAGTATGGAGAAGTTTACATTTACAGACCGGAAAATTTCAAATAGAAAACTTAATACGGCCGTTGAAATTCTGATTGCTCTTTTCATGTCTTCTGCTTTTGTGATGTGTCTTGGAGAAATCTGCGGCGTTGCATGGTCATTTTCTAATGCATTTAGCGGAAGTCTGACAGGAGGCCTTGTGAACTGCTATAACAGTCTTGCGAGAAATCTTGCAGCATCTGATGGAATTATGATGAAAGCTTTGCGCGGTGCATCAGATGGCTGCGGCCTTTTTCTGAGCGTGCTTACAATAGTTTCTGCAGCAGCATGCTACCTTATTATAAAATCGGGAAGAAAAAGCCTTCTAGCCTTAGGCCCTGTTGTTGTTACAATTGCGGCAGTGTTTTTTCATCTTGATATAGGAATAGGATCTGCACTGTTTATGGCAGTATCCCTTGCAGCGGCATGGTTTTATATGGAAGGCGGCATCCGAAATTTCGGTCCGGCAGTTATATTTATACTTGTTATTGCAGCACTGACAGCGGGAGCATTTAGAATACCTGCGGTGTCAGATTTCACACAAAACTCTGGAGCAATAAGCTCTGTGAGAGAAAAAACTGCTGAGTTTGCAGCAGATATTTACTACGGTAACAATCCTCTCAAGAGCGGGGATCTTTCTCAGAGAACGAGAGAAAAGTCCGATGAGGTAGCTCTCGAAATCACTATGGACGATCCTCACTCTATGTATCTTAGAGGTTTTATAGGAGAAAAGTTTGCAGAAGCAAAATGGCAGACTCTGCCAAACACAAGCTATTACGATTTCCTCGATGAGGCTTACTGGATTGAAGATGCAGGGCTAAACATGGAAGGCCAGAGCGGACAGGCAAGGGACCTCGTTTTAGGGGAAAAATCAAAGGCAGAAGATGTAAAAATCAAAGCCATCAAAGCCGATAAACGATACGGTTATATCCCATATGAGATAAACAGCAGCATAGAAGATGCGCGCCATATGGGCGGAAGCTTTGTTGTGCCAGAGAAGTTCGAAAGAATGAAAAAGTACAGCTATACAGCTTTGGAAAATCCTGCAAAGGATTGGACGGAGGCTGCATCAAAGCTGTTTACAGCAAAGCAGGATGATGATGTTCAGAAATATCTTGTGGCAGAAAGCTATTATAACGAGCACGTATATGAAAAATACACATTTCTTTCAAATTCAGAGAGAGTGCTTCTTAAAAAGAATTTCGGTCCATCAAAGGCGAGTCTTAAGGCTCACGCAGACTATAAAACGGCGATAGCCGATATAAAAGGATATCTAAAAGACAATTTTATTTATACAGAAGATCTTGGCGAAAGAGATGAAAATAAGCCGTTTTTAGAGACATTTTTTATGGAAAAGAAAGGCTATGATGCTCAGTATGCGTCAGCAGCTGCTTTGATGTTCAGATATTACGGAATTCCAGCAAGGTATGTAGAAGGATATCTTGTGACACCGGAAGATGCCGAGAAGATGAAGAGCGGTGAGCCTTATGAGATTTCGAAAGAGAGAAATCACGCATGGGTAGAAATTTATGTGGATGGCATAGGTTTTGTTCCTATTGAGGTTTGTCCAGAATATGAAGGCGTTATGGAAGAGGCTGATATGTCCGTTGGAATCTCAAACGATGCACTGAAATCATCATTTGAAGAGAGCGGCTCATCTCAGAGCAATGTACTTGAGTCTGGTGGGGCAGACAAAAAGCACGAAAGCATAGACATACTGCTTCTGATATTTATAATATTTGCATGTCTTCTTGTTATTGCATTGATTTATGCGGCTACTAAAAAAGTAGCGGAAATAATTAAGGAAAAACGTAAGAAGAGATATCTTTGCTATAAGGCAGATCCTAAAACTGCTGTAGGTGCAATTCTAGGATTTATGGAAGAGGAAGATCTTCCTGTAAGTGACAGGGTAAGAAGCCTTGGAAATCTTGCAGCATACAGCAGAGAAAGTATAGATGAAGAGACGAGATCTGAGATGCTCGGCTGCCTGAAACAGGCGAGAAAGGAGAAACGTAGAAGTGACAGAATTGAGAAAAAGAAAAAGAGGACTGATAAGCGTAATGCTTATGCTAGTTCTCACCGTTTCACTGCTTTGTTCATGCGGGGAGGTAAATCTAGAAGAAAGTCTAGATGATGAGATAAGCGAAACAAGCACATATCTTGCTGAAACAGTAAAAAATCCTGAAAGTGCTTCTGCAGGTGGAGAATGGGCTCTAAAGGGTATAATCGCATCTGGTACAGGACTTGGAGATGGAAGAATAATCGACCTTTACTACGATAACGTTAGAGCAAAGGTAAAGGCAGCAAAGGGAAAAATAGATGAGGATGATCACTATACAGAATATGCAAGAGTTACAATAGGGCTCGATGTAGCTGGGAAAAATCCTCAGGATGTAGAAGGCTATGATATGGTTAAACCTTTAGATGATTATGAAAAAATCACAAATCAGGGGATAAACGCAGCAGCTTATGCACTAGTTGCATCTAATGTTTCAGGTGTAAAGCTTGAAAATGAAGACAAGTATATAGATTTTATAATTTCTGAGCTTGACTCATCAGATATTAAGTCAGATGACTATAGTGCAGATTACGTTTCTATGGCGCTTCTTGGAATGTCTTTTTATGAGGACAGAGATGATGTAAAAAAAGCGACCGAAAAATACGTCGGAGTTCTTTCTGATATGGTTGATGAGGATGGAAGTCTTGGAAACTGCGAAACTAATGCAGAGGCAGTTGTGGCATTAAGCCAGCTTGGAATTGATGTCCTAAAGGATGAGAGATTTCAGAAGGATGGAAAAAACCCTGCATCAGCGATGATGAAATACAAGGTAAAAGACGGTGCGTTTTGTCACAGCCTAAAAGACAAGGAACCTGATTTGATGGCTACAGAAAAGGCGCTTCTTGCCCTTGACTCCATGAAATTGATGAAGGATGGAACAAAGCTATATGAAAGCAGACTTTAGTGAAAAGTTTTCCGGAAAAAATAAGATTGGACTGATTATCCTTATATCAGTTCTGATATGCCTGCTTGCCGGCGGAGTTTATCTTGCCACAAGAGGTGTGGCGAGAGGCGAAAATCCTATAAAACAGGTGAATGAGAATAGATCTCAGATACTTGTTACAGGAGAAAAATATGCCCTAAGCTATGAGCAGGAGCAGGAATATATAGAGCAGGAAAAAAAGAGAGAGGAAATCAGACAGGAAAACAAAGAAAAAATAGAAGAGCAAAGCGGCATCTCCAGTAATACAGGTGAATCTGAAAGCGATATTGCAGGAGGAGAATCAAGGCCAGGCGAAGGAAGCGGCGGAAACGAAGGTTCAGGTGATGGTCCAGAAGGTGGAAATGTCGACGAAGGACAAGATAAATCAAAGCTCCCAAAGATAGAGACTACTCTACAGAATGGACAGCAGGTTTCTGGGGATTTTCTAAGCTTTAACGTAAAGGCAACAAGCTATAAAAATGTCGTTATAAGTTCATTTGATATGTATGTGACTATCAATGGAACTAGAGTTACTAGTTCAGGTACTTCGGCTTCTGGCTGGGTTACTTTCAAGGACGATGGAACTCTTGTAGATGGTGCAAACACAATTGTAATCAAAGCGACAGACCCAGAAGGTTATACTTCTAAGGTGACATATATAGTAAATGTAGATAAAAACGGAGAAAGACCTATAGAAGGAACTGCAACAGTTACAGTAGATGCGCCTTCCATAGGACTAGGTACTTTGTTCACTAAACAAGTAACTGTATATAAAGGTGAAAATGTGGCTTCTGTAATGATGAGAACCTTCGAAAACACTGGGTATACAGCATCATTTACAGGAAGCGTTAATCACGCATTTTACCTTGCTCACGTTAGACGCCCAGGCATTTTGAATGGATGGAATCAGAGCATGCTTCATCCAAAAGTAAAAGCTCACTTAGAGGAGATAAATGCATCTTATATGGGATTTAGTGATCCAAACTCTCTAGGTCAGAAGAATTTATACGAGCATTCAGGATGGGTAGTTGCATATAACGGAATATATGGAGATGGAATGTCAACTGTTGCTTGTTACGACGAGGATGAGATACGTCTTTCGTTTACAGTACATTTTGGATATGAATATGACGGTACATGGGCAGACTGCAATCTGTAGTAGGTCTCATGAAGCGTTGTAGATAGATGGCTGCACTAAATGCAGTAATATGATAGAAAAGGAGGAAAAGATGAAAAAGAGAAAAGGTATGAAAAAGTTTCTGTCTGTAGCAGTAATACTTGCAATGCTGCTTTCAGCTGTTCCATCGACTGTATTTGCAGGAACTATGCCAGAGGATTCCTATGGCGTAGACAGAGAATGGTATAATTTCAGAAACAACCAGGAAAACAATGGTGTCACAGATGTTAAGACACCACTTGACAGCTCAACGGCTGCTCTGAAATATGCTGTTAAATATGGCACAGGCTGGGGAGCTGCTCCAACTCCACCATTAATACTTGATGGTGCACTTTATGTAGGTTCAGGAAACAAGATTTTGAAGCTAGATAAAGAGACTGGAGCAAAGCTTGGAGAAAGCGATGAGATGTTTGGTAACGTAGGATTTGCTATGAACCCTATATCTTATGCTGATGGACTTTTGTTCTGTCAGGTAGGTAACGGCTCTATCCAGGCTATAGACTACAAAACTCTAAAGTGCGTATGGCACTCAAAACCTGTAGGAGGTCAGAATAACTCGCCTATAAGCTATGTAAAGGCTAAGGACGGTAAAGGCTATGTCTATACAGGTACATGGAAGGGTGAAAGACTTGACGGAAGCTATGTCTGCGTTTCAACTGGCAAGGATGACTCAAATATGGGTCCAAGCAAAAATGGAAAAGGCGGATATACAAAGGATGTTGTATGGGAATTTCAGCCTTCAGGAGAAGCAGTAAAAGAAAATCCAAATCTGAAGTATGATGAAAAACTTCACGCCGACCTTTCAGATGAAGTCAAGAAAAAGGCTGCAAAGAGAGGTTTCTACTGGGCTGGAGCTTATGCAAACGAAAAATATATTGCAGTAGGCTCAGATGATGGTACAAACGAAGGTGATTATACTGCAAATGCTGTATTCTATACTCTTGATCCTGTAACTGGCGACATAATCGACAGAGTTGAAGGAATAAAGGGTGATATTAGAACTACTACAGTATATGACAACGGATATCTGTACTTCAGCACAAAAGGCGGCCAGCTTCACAAGATTTCTGTAGACTCAGAAGGTAAACTTGGCGAAGACAGCTATATCGATCTTGGCGGTATGACAACAGCATCACCTGTTGTTTACAAAAACAAGATTTATATCGGTGTTGCAGGAAAAGGCGGCCAGTTTGACCCAGATGGAGGTCATGGATTTGCTGTAGTTGATAACAGCAAGGCTGCTCTTGATTCAAACTCACTGCTATATAAGATTCCTATCAAAGGATATCCTCAGGCAAGTGCACTTGTATCAACTGCTTATGTAAATAACGACTTTGATGGCGATGGAAAACCAGACGGAAGAGTCTACATCTACTTTACTTACAATGCTCAGCCAGGCGGAATCTACTATACATATGATACTGCTGACCAGAAGGCTGCAGCTCCTATGAGTAAAGAACTATTTGTTCCACCAGCAGAGCAGCAGCAGTACTGTATCAGTACAATCTGTGCTGACAGAGAAGGAACACTTTACTACAAGAATGATAGCTGCTATGTAATGGCAGTAGAGACAAATCCAGCTGTTTTAACATCAGCTAAACTTACAGATGATGCAGGAAAAGAAATTACCCTAAACAGAGGATTTGATCAGACTGTTACAGATTATACAGCAAAAGTAGCTCTAGGCACTAAGTCAGTATATCTTGAGCTAGACGCTCCTAAAGATGCAAAGGTAACAGTAGACGGCAAAGCATACGAAAAAGGTATGAAAGTCGACTTTGCTGGAGAAGCTCAGGATATCAAGGTTAGAGTTAAGGTTGGAAAGCATTCTAAGGTTTACAAGTTCTCACTTAAGAGAATGAGCACAGCTGCAACTCTATCAGAGCTTAAGGTAAGTGAATCTAATGCATATAACAGCAAAGTGTTTGAAATGACACCTGAATTCAGCGAGTCAGTTCAGGAATACACTATCGACATGACAGACAAGAAGTCACCTAACTTCTACAGAGTATGGCCAAAAGCATCAGCAGAAGGCGCTACTATAGAAGTTGTTGCTGGAGATAATGTCGACAGAATTGAAAAGAATCCAGAAAGAGCTTACCACAGCGTATATCCAAAGGATATCAATAGAACATTAACTCTTACAGTAAAGGTTAAGCCTGAAGCTGGCGGAGACAAGACAACAGATTACAAGATTACAATTCTAAAGAATGTAAAGGCTGAATCTATTGAGCTTGATAAAAAAGAAATGACACTTGATGTTACAGACGATGCTGTTCAGCTTAATGCAAAGGTTCTTCCAGAATCAACTACTGACAAATCAGTAAGCTGGTCATCTCTGAAGGATGATGTTGCATCAGTAGATAAGGGTCTTGTAACACCAAAGGCAGCTGGAAAGACTGATGTTGCCGCTGTTTCTAACAGCAATGCAAATCTGATGGCAAAATGCGCTGTAACAGTTACAGACAAGGCTGCAGATGTAGATGCTCTGATTGGAAAAATTGGAAACGTTGATATAAACACAAAAGGCAAGATCGATGCTGCAAGAAAAGCTTATGATGCATTAAATCAGAAGCAGAAGGATAGAGTGACAAAACTTGACGTTCTTCTAAAAGCAGAAAACGATTACGAAAATGTTACATCAAAACCAGCAGGATATGCATATATCTCAGTTGACAAGGCAACTCTTGGACAGGGATATCTGATTGAGCCTGTAAAGGTACCATTCTACGAAGGTGAAAACGGTGCACAGCTTCTAAATAGAGCAATGGAAATGCACAGCTTTGAACTGGAATACACAGGAAAGCTAGAAGATGGCTTCTACCTGTCAGCAGTTAAAAATGCAGGCGGAGACCTTACAGCTAAGTTCCCTGCATACCTGCAGAAATACATTGACGAAAATAAAGTTAATGTTGAAAACCCAAGATCAAGCGAATCTTTAGGTGAATTTGACTACACAAATCAGTCAGGCTGGGTATATAAATACGATAACAAACACGCACCTGTAGGCGCTTCAGGCGTTAAGTGTAAAGACGGCATGGTATTTAGATGGTCATTTACAGTTTGTGGATACGGCTCAGATTGCTGGAACACAGGCTGGGGTAACCCAATTGCACCATATGCAGTAAACAAAGACGATCTAATCAAAAAGGTTGCAGATTTTAAGGCATCAGAAAAATTTGATGAATTAATGAAGTCTGAAGAAGTAAAAGCTGCATACGATAACCTAATCAAAGCAGGTACCGATAACGAAATCGAGCAGCCTGTAATTGACAAGGCTATCGCAGATCTTGACAAAGCGGTTAAATTCGATGAAATGTATGCAGAAGAAGCAGCAGAAGTAGATGCTAAGATTGCAGCTATCGGAGAAGTTACACTTGAAAAAGAAACTTTAGTTACAGATGCAAGAATTGCATACGCTACACTTAGCGAAGGTGCAAAAGCTAAAGTAACTAAGCTTGCTGAGCTTGAGGCTGCAGAAGCTAAGATCGCAGATCTAAAACTTGCTGCACAGAAACTGAGCGAAGCAAAAGAAGCTGCAAAATCAGAGCTTGCAGGATACAAAGACCTTGACGAATATCGTGATGCAGAAAAGGCAGAATTAAACAAGATTGTTGCTGATGCTGTAAAAGCTGTTGAAGTAGCAGGTTCAGTAGAAGCAGTTGACAAGATTGTAAAAGATGCCAAAGCACAGATGGATAAGGTAAAGACTGACGCACAGCTTACAGAAGAAGAAAATGCCGGTGGAACAAAACCGGAAAAACCAGAAAAACCAGAGAAACCAGATCCTGGAAAACCAGATCCAGAAAAACCAGGTTCAGGTAATGCAGGCTCAACTGACAAGCCTTCCGCAAACACAGAAAGCAATGTCAATAAACCTGCACAGGGCGTTCAGACTGGCGATAATGTGAATATTGCACTATATGCAGGACTTCTTGCAATTGCAGTAATTGCAGTACTTGCAGTAGTATTTAGAAGAAAGAAAACAAACAAATAGTATTTATGTATTATCTAATTAAGAAAGATTAAAAAAAGACGGGGTTGGCAAAATGACCAATCCCGTTTTTCCTGTAATACATATAGTAAAACAGGGTATAATATATGTATATAAATAGAATAGATTAAAATCCACTAGATATAAAATATTAGAAATTAAAAGACGCTTTAGGCGCAGGGAGAAAAATTTGGATAAGAACAGGATATTTATTGCAACTTTTTCTGAAGGAGCTGTCGATACAGCAAAAGAATATGGATTTGGGCTAGAACTAAATCACCTATGCATATCAGAAAATCTTAACGAGGAAAATAGCAGCAAAACGCTGAAATATATAAATCAGGATATATATGGCTTTGATAGTGAAAAAATTATAGTACATGGACCATTTACTGAGCTTAACCCATCTTCGATAGATCCAAGAGCCGTGGAGCTTGCAAAAGAAAGATATAGAGAGGCATATGCTGTCTGCAGAAAAATAAATGTAAAAAAGATGGTCGTTCACTCTGGATTTATACCGCTTATATACTACAGGAGCTGGCATATAGAAAAATCAGTTCCCTTTTGGAAAGAGGTGCTATCGGAAATGGACGATGATTTTGAGCTTTACATTGAAAATGTATTTGAAAGTGAGCCTCATGTAATTGCAGAAATTGTAGACGGCGTAGATGATAGGAGATTTAAGGTTTGCCTTGATATCGGTCACGCAAATGCGATGACAGAAGATAAATATACTGCAGGGGACTGGATAAAGGCTTTAGGCAAAAGAGTTAAACATTTTCATGTTCACAATAACTTCGGAGATAGAGATGCTCACAACGATATAGACGATGGGAACATGGATGTGGCAGAGCTATTAAAACTGGCACAAAGCTACTGCGATAAGGATTTTACCCTTACAGTAGAAAGCCATAAAAGCAGGAATAGCTGCATGTGGCTGAAACAAAATTTTGGTTTATAAAAGATTGCAATGTCAAAGTTTTTGGTATAAAATTAATTGAATCTGACATAAAAGTATATAATATATTTGAGGGGAAAGGTGATAAAAAATGAGCAGAATATTTGATAAATTAACTTCATGCAAGGATTATATAAGAAGCATTACAGACTTTCAGCCGAAGGTTGCTATAGTGCTTGGATCAGGTCTTGGAAATTATGCAAAGAATATGCGTGTGGAGGCTGAAGTGCCATACAGCGATATAGAAGGTTTTCCTGTATCAACAGTAGAAGGTCATGACGGAAGCTTTCTTTTTGGCTATGTAGGTGATACGCCTGTTGTTGCAATGAAAGGAAGAGTGCACTACTACGAAGGATATGATATTTCAGAAGTTGTACTTCCTATAAGACTTATGGGAATGTTAGGTGCAAAATATCTAATTCTTACAAATGCTGCAGGCGGAATCAATCTTGATTTTGAACCGGGTAACCTTATGATTATCAGAGACCATATTTCAGCATTTGTTCCAAGTCCACTTAGAGGTGAAAATGTAGATGAGCTTGGAGTAAGATTCCCAGACATGAGCAAAATCTATGACAGAGAGCTTATGGATCTGATAAAAGAATCGGCACAAAAGCATGATATTGATATGAAGGAAGGTGTTTACCTTCAGTTCCAGGGCCCTAACTTTGAGACTCCATCAGAAATCAAAATGTTCAGGACTCTAGGTGCAGATGCTGTTGGAATGAGTACAGCCTGCGAGGCTATTGCTGCAAGACATATGGGTCTTAGAATTTGCGGAATTTCCTGCATAAGCAACATGGCATCAGGTATCCTAGATCAGCCTCTTACTCACGAGGAGGTTCAGGAGACTGCATCTAAGGTATCACACCAGTTTGAAGAACTTGTAACAGAACTTATCAAAGGCATTGGAGAACTTTAGAATGGAAAGAATTCTTATACTTAACGGTCGTCTTATTGACCCGAAAACACAAACAGATGAGTCTGCGGATATCGAAATCTGTGATGGCGTAATTTCCTGCATTGCGGAGCCTCAGAGCTTTGATATAAAAGAGACAGACACTGTCATAGATGCTGATGGTCTTGTCGTTTCTCCGGGATTAATCGATACACATACTCATTTTAGAGACCCGGGGTTTGAATATAAGGAAGACATAATTTCCGGAGGCGATGCGGCAGTTCACGGCGGATATACGGACATAATCTGCATGGCAAACACAAACCCTGCAGTTGATAGCGTAGAAACTGTAAAATACGTTTTGGAAAAAGGAGAATCTTCTAAAGCGAGAATTCATACAGCTGCGACAATAACAAAGGATATGGCAGGAAAAGAACTTGTGGATTTTGCATCTTTGAAAGCGGCAGGCGCTAAGGTTTTCACAGATGATGGAAAGCCCCTTCCTGATATAAAGCTTGTATATGAGGCGATGAAAAAAGCGAAGGAAGAGGACGTTATATTAAGCTTTCACGAAGAGGAGCCAAAGCTTGTAGGGACACCGGGCGTCAATGATGGCGATGTGTCATCAAAGCTAGGTCTCGCAGGAGCAAAGAGAAGCGCAGAGGATGTTATGGTTTCTAGAGACTGCATGCTAGCGCTAGAAACTGGTGCTAAAATCTGTATTCAGCATCTAAGTTCGGGAGCATCTGTTGAAGCTATAAGAAGTGCAAAAAAACTTGGAGCAAATGTATGGGCAGAGGCTGCGCCTCATCATTTTGCGCTCACAGAAGAAGCTGTTCTTGAGCACGGAACTCTTGCAAAGATGAATCCGCCTCTGAGAACAGAGTCAGACCGTCAGCAGATAATAAAAGGACTGAAGGACGATACTATAGAAATTATAGCAACAGACCATGCTCCTCATGCACCATATGAGAAGGAAAAGGAGTTTGCAGAGGCTCCAAGCGGAATTATCGGTCTTGAGACGGCGCTTGCTCTTGGACTTACTTATCTTGTGCACAAGGGTCACCTCAGTCTTTCTCACTTTATCAGCAAGCTGACATCAAAGCCTGCTGAACTTTATGGTCTGGATGGAGGCTGCATCGAAAAAGGAAAGGTTGCGGATATTGTTATCTTTGATCCAGAAGAAGAGTGGATTCTAAAGGAAGAAGACATCGCTTCGAAGTCAAAGAACACTCCGTTTATTGGAAAAAAGCTTGCCGGAAAAGTAAAATGCACAATTTGCGGCGGCAAAATCGTATATAGAGATTAGTCAAATTTCTGACATATGACAGGGGAGCATAATCTCCTCTGCAGAGGATTGTAATTAATGAAAAAGTATATTCTTGAGCCGAAAGAACCTATGACAGTTCTCTCGGCTCTCAGAAATAGAGGAGTTTATATATCTGCAGATTGTGCTGGACGCGGAACGTGTGGAAAGTGCAAGGTGATTGTAGATGGAGAAGAGACCCTCGCATGTAAAACAGTAATAGAAAAGAAAACTGAGGTAGAGATTTTTGACAAGTCACTCCTTGGTAGTATATATGTAGAGAATATAGATGAAGGCTTAGATGGATATTTAGCTAACGACAAAAAAGACGAGAGGTCTTTTTTTATGTGCGCTGATATAGGGACTACGACTGTTGCAGCTGTTCTTATTGATAGCTTAGGAAAGGTGCTTGCATCTGCAGGATGCGCTAACAGTCAGAAAAGCCTTGGAGCAGATGTTGTTTCTAGAATAGAGGCTGCAGAGGCTGGAAAGCTTTCTGAACTCAAGAGCCTTGTGCGAGGCGATATAGCCTATCTTAGGTCTGAGCTTTGCAGAAAGCTCAGTTTAGATGAAAATCTCGTGGAGAAGGTATATATTTCTGCAAATACGGTTATGGAGCATATATTCGCAGGCTACAGCATGGAAGGGTTTGCTAAGGCACCGTATAGAGCCGTTACTCTTGATACAATAAGAGATGGTGAATTTGAGCTTTTAGCATGTCTTTTTCCTTTTGTCGGAGCAGATATCCTAAGCGGAATTGCAGTATGCGGTCTTGACAGAAGTGATAAGCTATCGGCTCTTATAGATCTTGGAACAAACGGAGAAATGGCAATTGGAAACAGGGATAAGATTCTTACAGCTTCGACAGCTGCAGGACCTGTGTTTGAAGGAGGAGCTATATCCTGTGGGATGATGGCGGCAGCAGGAGCTATTTCTGATGCTGAGATTTCGGGCATGAGAGCTTTTGTTAAAACTATAGGAGAACAGCCTGCGGCAGGAATATGCGGAAGCGGACTTGTTTCTGCAGTGCATGGGCTTCGAAAAAACGGGATAATAGATAAAAATGGTATATTTATTGAAGAGTTCATAGAAGACGGATTTCCGCTCACTTCAGATATATATATAACAAAGGAAGATATCAGAAATTTTCTTATGGCAAAATCAGCTATTGCGGCAGGGTTTAAAACGCTGTGCAGAGAAATGAATATAGAGCCTAGTGATATAGAAAATCTATATATTGCAGGAGGCTTTGGAAAACATCTGAATATCGAAAAAGCGGCAGGAATCGGGCTAATACCTGATGAACTTAAGGACAGGTGTGTTCTTGCCGGTAACACATCGCTGAAAGGAGCTATTATGCGAGGCCTGGGAAACCTCGACGATGGGCGAATTTCAGATATCAAAGGGCTTTGCGGGGAAATTGTGCTTGCCGATTCTTTATATTTTCGCGATGAATATATAAAGAATATGGTGCTTTAGCAGGATTAATTATGAGAAGGATTTAAAGGCGTTTTTTTTCGGTCATAAAAAGTGTTAAGAATGGTTAATTTTGCTCAACTTTGCTTGACTTTGACATGGAAAGTGTTATGATGATATTTGGGAGGATTGTTATGTTACAGGAAGAAAGATTTGACAGGATATTGAGCGAGGTTTCTTCGAAAGGAGCCGTAAAAGTTGCGGAGCTAGCTGACTTGATGTCGACTAGTGAATCCACAATTAGACGTGATATCAATGAGCTTGATGCTGCAGGAAAACTGAGAAAGGTTTTTGGCGGCGCCGTTCCTATTGACAAGGGCATACTTACTGTTGATGCGGACGTTAGAATCAAGTCACAGAAACAGATAAAGGAAAAAGAAGAGATTGCAAGATATGCAGCATCTCTTATAGAAGATTATGATGTTGTTTTCCTAGATGCGGGAACAACTACAGAGAGAATGATAGATTTTCTGAACAACAGAACCGTTGTTTATGTTACAAATAGCGTTGCAAATGTTCAAAAGCTTGCTCAGCGTGGATTTACTGCGTATGTTACAGGCGGAACTCTTAAGCTTCATACACAGGCTCTAGTAGGGCCTGCGGCAATGAACTTTATAAATGACTTTAATTTTACAAAGTGTTTCGTCGGAGCAAATGGGATAGATATAAACCGCGGCTATACAACTCCTAATATGGATGAGGCTGCGATAAAACGTGTAGTTATACAGAATTCACAGAATGTGTATATCATTGCTGACAGCACGAAATTCGGTCTGATCTCAGCAGTTACTTTTTCACCTATAGAAAAGGCAGAAATAATTACAGACACACTTCCTGATAGAAATATTCTAAAATACACATCAGTAGTAGAGGCAGGAAGGTAATATATGATTTATACGGTGACGGTTAATCCGGCGATAGATTATATAATGCATGTCAGCGATGTGAAGGAAGGCGGAACGAACAGATCTGAGTGGGAGGAATACCATCTTGGAGGAAAAGGTATCAATGTTTCCCGCGTTCTCAAGGAGCTAGGGATGGAATCTGTAATCTTAGGATTTATCGGCGGATTCACAGGTCAGGCGCTAGAGGAAGGACTCAGGGTGCTTGGTCTTAAGACGGATTTTGTAAAGCTAAGCAAAGGAATAACTAGAATAAATGTCAAAGTGAGATCTTCTGAAGAAACGGAAATTAACGGCCAGGGACATCCAATCTCAGATGAAGAGATGGAGCTTCTTCTTGAAAAGCTAGACAAGCTTACATCTTATGATATGCTTGTGATTTCTGGCAACCTTCCAAAATCAATGAAGGAAGAGACATACTTTGATATACTCGAAAGAGTAAGCTGTAAAGGCGTTAAAATAATAATGGATGCAACAGGCCCATGTCTGAAAAAGGCTCTAAAATTTAGGCCTTTTCTCGTAAAGCCAAATCTACAGGAACTTATTGAGACTGTAGGTGAAACTGATACTCTAGACGAGGGTGCTCAGAGGCTGAAGGAGTTTGGTGCAAGGAATGTTCTTATATCAAAAGGTAGAGACGGAGCATCTTTGTATACAGAAGATGGCAGAGTATTTGAATGCGGCATAGTGGATGGAAATGTCTGCAGCACCGTAGGTGCTGGCGATTCCATGGTAGCTGGATTTATTGCTGGCTATGCAAAGACTGCTGATTTTGAATATGCCCTAAAGCTTGGAAGCGCCGCAGGTTGCGCAACTGCATATACGAGCGGCCTGGCAGACCGGGAGCAGATAGAAGAATGTTTCGAAAAACTTGAAAATAAAAAGGAAAGCTGAATCATGTATGTAACTGATTTGATATGTGAAAAATCAATTAAAATCGGAAGCCTGGCAGACAGCCCGCAGCAGGTCATCGACGAGATGGTTAACCTGCATTTTGCGGTTGGAAATATCAGTAATCCGGATGAATTTAAAGAAGCGATTATGAAAAGAGAAGCATCATCAAGCACTGCTATAGGGGAAGGTATTGCTATCCCTCATGCAAAGTCAGAAAGCGTAGTGAGGCCATCAGTTTGCGTTCTTCGAACTAACGAGGGAATTGAATTTGGTGCACCCGATAATCAAAAGGTTAATCTCTTTTTCATGATTGCAGTAAACGATCAGAATAGCCTTCATCTTGAGATTCTTTCGGAGCTTGTCACAATTTTGATGGATGAAACGATTCATAGTAGACTACTAAAAGCGAAAACACCGTCAGAATTTCTGAATATAATCAAAGAATTTTATGGTGAGAGTATTGAGTGCGAAGAAGGCGGATGTGATGAAATCATGCACTCAGAAGAGACGGATGGCTATGCGAGAATTGTTGCAGTAACAGCATGTCCTACGGGAATTGCTCATACATATATAGCGGCAGAGGCTATCAGAAAGTCTGCAGAAGAGCTTGGCGTTTCAGTTAAAATTGAGACGAGAGGAGCTACAGGCACGGGAAATCTCCTTAGTGATGATGATATAGCATTTTGCGATGCTGTAATCGTTGCAGCAGATAAGGATGTTGACCTATCTCGCTTTGATGGCAAAAAAGTTCTGATTACAGATGTCAAAAGTGGTGTAAATAAAAGCAGTGAGCTTTTAGAAACAGCTTTGAGCGGAGATATACCGGTGTATAGGAGGGCCAAGGCCCATGCACCATCAAGTAGTCTCTTTGGAGAAAATACAACTCATACAGCCTATAAGCACTTAATGAATGGTGTTTCTTATATGCTTCCGTTTGTCATTGGCGGCGGTATTATGATTGCCCTTGCTTTTCTGTTTGATACAGTGGCAGGCATGCCAAAGGATGCGGATTTCGGTTCGCACACGGCTATAGCAGCATTCTTTATGACAATCGGAAATTATGCTTTTGGATTTATGCTTCCTGTTTTAGCAGGATTTATATCAAAGAGTATAGCCGACCGGCCAGGCCTTGCTATTGGCTTTGTTGGTGGATATATAGCAAGTCTTGGATGCACCTTTGCTGACCTTGACGGAAACCCTCAGGCAGTATCGGGCTTTCTCGGAGCCCTAGCTGCAGGCTTTGCAGGCGGATATATAGCTATAGGAATCCGGAAACTGTTTTCATTTTTAATGGATTCTGTATCAGTAATGATTCCAACGCTATTTCAGCCTCTTATAGGAATAGTTTTGATGGGGGCTTTCATGTGTGCTGTTAATCCGTTTATCGGAAATATAAACACTCACGTGACAGAAATATTAGCTCATATGAGCGAGACCAGCAGGGTGATTTTGGGATTCATACTAGCTGCGATGATGGCTCTTGATATGGGGGGACCGTTGAACAAAGCGGCTTATGTCTTTGGTACGGCAGCTCTTGCAAACGGGGGCTACAATATAATGGCGGCAGTAATGATTGGAGGAATGGTTCCTCCACTTGCAGTTGCAGTATGCTGCACGGTGTTTAAGAATTTATGGACAAAATCAGAGCGAAAGTCTGCGATGATCAATTACGTTCTCGGGCTCTGCTTTATAACAGAAGGGGCTATACCTTATGCGGCAGCAGACCCTATAAGAATGATTTCGGCCTTTATCGTAGGCTCGGGAGTCAGCGGAGCACTTTCTATGATGTTCAACTGTACGCTTAGAGCGCCTCACGGAGGTATATTCGTATTTCCTCTTATAGGAAATGTTGCAGGATATATAATTGCTCTTGCAGCGGGAACTGCAGTTTCAGCTGTTTTGATTGCAGCTATGCGAAGAGGTCGTTTTTTAAATGAAGCAGAGATTGATGAGGAATAGTATAAACATATGATAGAGAAAAAAGTAAAAGTTACAAATCCGCAAGGAATACATATGAGACCTGCAAAAGAGCTTGCAGAGGCAATGAGCAGGTATAAGTCAGAGGTGTTTATGACCGTTGATGAGCAAGAGTATGATGCAAAAAGCATGCTTCGCATCATGCGCGCTCAGGTAAAATGTGGGACTTATGTGAGAATATCAGCAGAAGGCCACGATGAGGCTGATGCTGTAGAGGAAGCGGTATCGCTTATAGAAAGCGGATTTAGCGAGATATAAAAGTGCAGGTGAAATATGCTGAGAGGAACTGGAGCATCCGAAGGGATTGGAATAGGAAGAATACTTAATTTAGATACAAAAGAACTTGAGCTTTCGGAAAAGTCAAAGCCAAAGACATCTTTTACAGTTGAGGCGGAGCTTGCTAATGTAGAAAAAGCGGCAGAGGATTTTATATCAGAGACGAGAGATTTATCAAAGCGTCTGCTAAAAAAAGGCCTAGAAAGCGAAGCGGAAATTATGAATTCGCATATTTCCCTCGTTGAGGACAGATTTCTGAAGGAACAGATAAACCAGGCTGTGATGTCAGGAAAAACTGCATGCGAGGCCATTTGCGAAAGCTTTGATGAGATGATTAATTTGTTTTCTGATTCTGATGATGAGATTATAAGGCAGAGAGCACTCGATTTTCAGGATATAAGGCAAAGGCTTCTTGGAAAGCTTACAGACAGTCAGGAACTTTCGGATATGGACTTTTCTGGAAGAATTCTTTTTATGGAGGAGGTTACACCTTCTTTTGCAGCTCTTATAGAAAAAGATCGTGTAGAGGGTATCGTTTCAGTAAGTGGAGGATATACATCTCATGCTGCGATTTTGCTTAGAGCAAAAGAAATTCCTGCTGTATTTGGTGTAAAAACAAAAGAGGATGTGGCAGATGATCTTTTTGCTGTAATTGACGGTGAAGAGGGTCGTGTTATATTGGATCCTGCTGAAGAAATTATAGAAGAATACGAAAATAAGCAGAAAATTAAGAATAAAATACTAGAACTTAAGGATTATTATATTCTTGAGGAGACGAAAACTGCCTGCGGTGTGAGAAAAGAAATATATGCAAACGCAGCTGACCTAACTCAGGCAAAAGCGGCTCACGGAATGGGAGCAGGTGGAATTGGACTTTTCAGAAGTGAGTTTCTATATATGAATGACAAGCTTCCAACAGAAGAAGAGCAGCTGAGAACTTATAAGTCTCTCGGTAAGCTGTTTGCTGAGTCGGAGGTAATCATCAGAACTCTAGATGCGGGTGGAGATAAGCCATGCAAAAGCTTGAACTTTCCAAAAGAGGATAATCCTTTCCTCGGACAGAGAGGAATTAGATATTGTCTAAATAATACAGAAATATTCAAGACTCAGCTGAGAAGTATCCTGAGGGCGGCATATAAATCAAATATTAAAATTAGCCTTCCAATGGTTACAGCTGTGAGTGAGGTTATAGAAACAAAGGCGCTAATCGCAGAATGCATCAGCGAGCTTGAGCAGGAGGGTCTTGACTGCAATAAAGATATAAAGCTTGGCGTTATGATTGAAACGCCGGCGGCTTGCATAATGGCAGACAGGCTTGCTGAGGTTTGTGACTTTTTCAGCATAGGAACTAATGACCTTTCCGGTTATGTTACGGCTGCTGATAGGGGAAATGCAAAAGTAAGCAGACTGTGCAGCCCGTTTGAACCGGCGCTGCTACGACTTATGAAACATGTATGTGAGTCTGCGCATGAAAAAAATATAGAAGTGTCTATATGCGGCGAAGCCGCATCAGATATAAGGCTGTTGCCTTTGCTGCTGTCATTTGGTATTGACAAATTTAGCGTAAGCAGCGAGAGAATTTGGAGGCTTAGACGTGAGATTTCGAGATGGAAAATCACAGATGCCGACATAGTCTCTGAAAAGGTCATGTTCATGACGGCAGAGGCGGAAGTGGAAAAGTATTTGACAGAGCTTCAAGAAGGAGGAAAAGGAAATGAGTATTAAAATTGCAATTAACGGATTTGGAAGAATAGGTAGAATGACATTCCGAAAGATTTTTAATGACAACGACTTTGATATTGTAGCAATCAATGATCTTGCAAAGCCAGAGATGCTAGCTTATCTTCTAAAGTATGACAGCGTTCAGGGGGCATTTGGACATGAGGTTTCAAATGATGATGAATATCTAATTGTAGATGGAAAGAAGATTAGAATCTTTGCTGAACCTGATCCTGCAAAGCTTCCATGGGGAGAGCTTGGAATCGATATCGTGCTAGAATGCACAGGTTTCTTTGCAGGAAAGGAAAAGGCATCTGTTCATCTTGAGGCAGGAGCAAAGAAGGTTCTTATCTCAGCACCTGCAGGAAACGATCTTCCTACAATCGTATATGGAGTTAACCATGAGACACTTACAAAAGAGGACAATGTTGTATCAGCTGCAAGCTGTACTACTAACTGTCTTGCTCCAATGGCTAAGGCTCTTAACGATTATCGTGAAGTTAGAACAGGATTTATGACTACAATTCACGCATATACAGGGGACCAGATGATTCTTGATGGACCACACAAAAAGAACGATTTTAGAAGAGCAAGAGCTGGCGCTATCAATATCGTTCCAAACAGCACAGGTGCTGCAAAGGCTATCGGTCTTGTAATTCCTGAGCTTGATGGTAAGCTTATCGGTTCAGCTCAGAGAGTTCCAGTTCCAAGTGGATCAATTACAATTCTCGATGCTACACTGAAAGACGAAACAGAAAGCGTAACAGTTGAGGGTATCAACGAAGCTATGAGAAAGGCAGCAAATGAGTCCTTCGGATATACAGAAGAAGAGCTTGTATCAAGCGATATCATTGGTATGTCATATGGCTCACTGTTTGATGCTACACAGACTCTTGCACAGAGATGCGGAACAAAGATTTACGAAGTAAGAGTTGTATCATGGTATGATAACGAAATGAGTTACACAAGCCAGATGGTAAGAACTCTGAAATACATGGGAACACTGCTGTAGGTTTCGTAAAACAAGTATTGCAGAATATATATAAAGCATGTATAAAATAGGAAATACACCGGGAATTTTTTCCCGGTTATTTTTTTGTGGTGTACCGGGCATGAAATCAGTACGTAGTTAGGTTGAAATGTATGCATATTTTCTATTTGTGGAAAATATGCATACTGATTTTTGTGGTCGACTTGAAGCATGAATCGAAAAATACGCAAATCTGCTTCCGATTTTAAGGGTGTCTTTTGAAGCAGATTTTAAAGAAACACAAAACATGCTTCAAATTGATGGTGTGAAAATGGAAGCACATTTTGGGAATTTCTAGAAACCGCTTCCGTTTTCAGCTGCTTGAGCGGAAGCATAAATTGAGTTTTTCCAATTTATGCTTCAATTTGATTCAAAAAAGTGGATGCAGTTTTGCCACCAAATGAAAAACTGCTTACATATTAGATTTATAATAAGTGATTTACAGCACGGTTTGAGATTTCTCAAAACGTACTGTAAATTTCCGACTAGAAAACAGCACTGGAAAATACAGCACAGAAACGAATTCTTTAATTCGTGCTGTAAAAGGCCTTCTGAAAATACAGTACAAACTGGTATTTCTTGTATCGTGCTGTAAATGTTATAAAAAATACATTTAACAATAAATGAGTAGGTGGAATTTTGACGGTGATGTGTGTTATCATTTTGATATAAGCTGGCATTTACCTTTATGCTGTGCTGAAAAGCTGGATTGTGATGTTGAATGCACAGTACTTCAAGTGCCTAGGTATCAGAACTTTAGGATGTATAGGCTGAAGTGCCTTGGGGCAGCATATGGCGTCATATGGCTTTAGGGCAATATAGCGCAGAGGTTTTGTGAAGACTTATAGATTTAAAAGGAAGGGAATTTTATGAA
>CAUWFN010000026.1:0-27609 GCA_963558075.1 uncultured Clostridia bacterium
AGTTTAAAAAATAATTTTAATTTGATAAAAGAAAGGAATTCAACATGGAAAATATTACTTTTGGAGCTGCTTTTATGAGAATATATGATAGAAAGATTGCATCCGGAGAAATTTCCTTCAGCCGTATAGGAATGCCGAAGGACGATTTCACTAGAATATGCATCGATCCAACATACGTTCCAGGTAGAGAAATAATAGAAAGACTTTGCGTTACTATGCACCTAAGCGACGAGGAGGCTGAGCTTTTTAGATCCTTTATAGAGGACTAACGCAAGAAACCGCATTTAGAAAAAAATAAGCTGCCGAAGGGTTAATCTATAGAAGATTAGCTCAGGGCAGCTTTTTTGTTTGGTTAATTTATTAAGCTAGGGAACAAAGCTTTTACAGTAGCATCCCTATATTATAGACGATAAATGTCATTACCCATGCAACTGCAAGCTGAAATACGATAAATACGAAAGTCCATTTCCAGCTGCCGGATTCTTTTTTGATTGTGGCAAGTGTTGCCGCGCAAGGTATGTAAAGAAGGCAGAAAACCATAAGACATATTGCATTTAGCGGACCAAATCCAATACTTCCAAGGCTTGATGCCATAGCGCTCATGCCAGCGACTGAATTTACATTTCCTATTCCGAACAAAACTGCGCAGCTTGATACGACTACTTCCTTTGCTGATATGCCGGCAATAAGGGCAACTGCAATCTGCCAGAAGCCTAGTCCAACAGGTTTAAAGAACGGCACGAGAGTGTGTCCTATGGATGCAGCAAAGCTCTGAGACATGTCGTCTGTATAGCCGCTGAAGCCGAAATTCAGAAGGAACCACAGTATTATCGATGCAATGAAAATAGTTGTACCTGCTTTTGTTAGGTAGTCTTTTACTTTTTCCCATACATAAACCTGAACGGTCTTTGCGCTTGGCACCTTATAGTCAGGAAGCTCGATGAGAAGGAAGTTTGCGTCTTCTTTTTTATCAAAGATTTTCATGACTGCAAGCACAAGGATAGCAACGGCAAGGCCGAGTACATACATAGAATATGCGGCAATCATGGCTTTGTTTCCGAAAAAGATCTCTGAGAAAAGCAAATATATAGGCAGTCTTGCGCTACAGCTCATAAACGGAGTTACGAGCATTACTTTTTTTCTATCATGTTCGTTTTCCAGTGTTCTTGATGCCATTATCGCAGGAACTGTGCAGCCGAATCCGAGAATCATAGGGATAAACGCACGCCCTGATATGCCGAGCTTGCTCATAATTCCTTCCATTACATATGCGACTCTTGACATATACCCGCTGTCTTCGAGGAAGGCGAGAGCAAGAAAGAGTATGAATATGTTAGGTAAGAAAGTGAGAATGCCACCTACACCTGCAACGATTCCATCGATTACAAGGGAATGTATTGCACTACTTACACCTGCAAATTGTAGAAGGGAAGATAACCCATCCGAGATAAATCCGATTCCCGTTTCCATATATCCCTTTAGCCAGTCTCCAACAAAGAATGTCATAAAGAATACGAATGCCATAATCAGAAGGAATGAAGGAAGTCCCCATATTTTGTGAGTGAGGACAGAGTCTACTTTTTCTGTAAAAGCTTCTCTCGTCGCTTTGTTGACTACTACCTCATCGATGATTTCCTGGATGAAGTCATATTTTTGGTTTATGATTTCTGATTCGTAGTTTTTGTCAAGGATGTCAGGACGGTCCACAGGATATTTTTCTGTGATTTCTTTGTCCTGCTCTAAAAGCTTAATAGCGTGCCACCTGTAATTTGGAAGATCGGGATATTTCGACTCAAGTTCTGCCATGAGAAGGTCAATCTTATCTTCGATTTCGTCGCTATAAACCATAGCAAATTCCTTGTGGTGGTCATGAATATGCTCCGAGGTGTACTTGTGCTCGTGAATAAGCATATCCGGCTGCTGGGCATCCTTGTGGTGCTCCGCCGCATGAAGTAGAATCTGAAGACCTGTTCTTTTTCTTGCGGAGATTGGAATTACAGGAACTCCAAGCATTTCTGGGAGCCTATGGAGGTCAATTTCCATACCTCTTTTTTTGACTATATCCATCATGTTTAGTGCGATAACAACCGGTTTGCCAAGCTCAAGAAGCTGAAGTGCTAGATAGAGATTTCTCTCAAGTACAGATGCATCGACAACATCGATTATAACATCTACATCATCACTTAGGATGAACTGTCTGGAAACCTGTTCTTCCATAGTATAAGATGTAAGGCTGTATGTACCAGGAAGGTCCACAAGGCTTATAGTTTTATCATCGTCTTTGATTGAGCCTTCGACTTTCTCAACTGTTACACCGGGCCAATTTGCAACCTTAAGGTTAGCTCCCGTATAGGCATTGAACAAAGTGGTTTTACCGCAGTTTGGGTTTCCGATAAACCCTATTGTCATATCACTGTTCATTAAAATCCCTCACTGTTATATTTTTTGTTATGTTTTTACCTAGTGCAAGTCTAGTTCCTCTTACACTGATAATCAAAATTCCATGTCCTTTTCTGTTTATAATGTTAACCGGAGTCTCTTTTGTCATGCCTAGCACTTCGAGGCGCTTTTCTAGGCTGACGGGAAGAAGCATTTCTTCTACTATATATGACTTTTCCGGTATACCTTCACTAAGTTTCATAAATTAGATACTCCTATTAGTTGTTACTTTTGACTTACTTTAGCTATTATACCAAAAATCTGCTGAAATAAACAGATAAAGTTAGAGATTTTGTGGTATAATTATAGATTATTGATAGAATCAGAGATTAATTTTAGGAGATGATTTAGATGACAAAAGTAGACATTTTTTCGGGATTTTTAGGTGCGGGAAAAACGACCTTAATCAAGAAACTTATACAGGAAGCATATGGGGATGAAAAACTTGTTCTAATAGAAAACGAGTTTGGCGAAATTGGAATTGACGGCGGATTCTTACAGGATTCAGGAGTAAAAATCAATGAAATGAATTCAGGATGCATCTGCTGCAGTCTAGTAGGGGACTTTGGAAAAGCGCTTGACAGCGTTATTACAGAATATGATCCTGACAGAATTTTGATTGAGCCATCAGGAGTAGGTAAGCTTAGCGATGTTATCGCAGCAGTTCAGAATCTACATAACGAAAAGATTGAACTTAACGGATTTACAACAGTTGTAGATGCAAAAAAATGCAAGATGTACATGAAAAATTTTGGAGAGTTTTTCAATAATCAGATTGAGCATGCAAGCTCAATAATTCTGAGCCATACAGATGGTCTTGCTCAGGAGAAGCTTGATAGATGTGTTGAATTAATCAGAGAACATAATAAAGATGCATCAATTGTAACTACTCCATGGGATCAGCTTGGAGGAAAGCAGATTCTAGAAACTATGGAAAAGAAAAATACTATCATGGCAGAGCTTGAGCATCTGAAAGAAGAAATCAGCTGTGAGCATGAGCATCATCACGACCATGACCACGAGTGCTGTGGCCATGATCACCATGAGCACCATCACGACCATGACCACGAGTGCTGTGGCCATGATCACCATGAGCACCATCATGACCATGACCACGAGTGCTGCGGTCATGACCACCATGAGCACCATCATGACCATGACCACGAGTGCTGCGGCCATGACCACCATGAGCATCATCACGACCATGACCACGATCACAGCTGTAGCTGCGGTCATAATCACCATCATCACCATGCAGATGAAGTGTTTACAAGCATTGGAATCGAAACAGCACACAAATTTGATGCTGCAAAGATAGAAGAAGCACTTAAGGCGCTAGAAGATGAGCAGACATACGGACAGATTCTGAGAGCAAAGGGTATTGTAGAAGGAACAGACGGACAGTGGATTCACTTTGACTACGTGCCAGGAGAACCTGACGTGAGAACAGGAAGCGCTGCAACTACAGGAATGATATGTGTAATCGGTGCAAAAATAAACGAAGAAAAAATTAGACAGCTGTTTGAGGTATAGTGAAAGTGTACTATTGTACCTTAAGCTGCATGAAATTTTAAATTTAAGAATTAATCAAAGCATTTGCCGGGACACAAAAACCGGCAAATGTATTTTTACAAGGAAAAGAAAGGGGATAATTTATGGAAATTCCAGTATATCTGTTTACAGGATTTCTCGAAAGTGGAAAGACAACATTTATTCAAGATGTTATGGAAGGCGATGAGTTCAATGCAGGCGAAAGAACACTTTTGCTTCTTTGTGAAGAAGGAGAGGAAGAGCTTTATCCAAAAAGATTTTTTAACGGTGGAAAGAATGTATTTATAGAAGTTATAGAAGATGAGGAAGACCTAACAGAAGAAAACCTAAAGGCTCTTCAGCTAAAGCACAAGGTAGAGAGAGTTATCATCGAGTACAACGGTATGTGGATGATTTCATCTCTTGCAGAGGCAATGCCAGAGGAGTGGGTAGTGTACCAGGAGATGCTCTTTGTTGATGCGGGAACCTTCCTTGTATATAACCAGAACATGCGCCAGCTAGTATTCGATAAGCTCAGTAGCGCTGAAATGGTAGTATTCAACAGATGTCAGAAAGGTTTTCCAAAGGAAGAATTCCACAAAATTGCAAGAGTTGCAAACAGAAGAAGCCAGATTATCTATGACTACGGAAACGAAGAAGTTGAATTTGATGATATACAAGACCCTCTTCCTTATGACCTAGAAGCTGACGAAATCGTAATCGAGGACGACTGGTTTGCTGAATGGTATAGAGATATAAACGAAGAGCAGGATAAGTATGATGGAAAAGTTATAACCGTAAAGGGTAGATGCGCACTTGGCGGTGGCCTTGATAAGGACTCTTTTGTTTTCGGAAGACATATTATGACATGCTGCGTTGACGACATTCAGTTCGGAGGACTTGTATGCGCATGGAAGGATGCGGAAAGCCTTCTAACTCACGGACAGTGGCTTATGATTACTGCAAAGGTTAAGCTAGAATATCACGATATGTACGGCGATATAGGACCTGTTCTTCACTGCACAAGCGTAAGCGAGACACAAGAGGCAAATCCCGAGGTTGCACAGTTTTAGTGGAGGGCTATAGCATGAATACGTATTATGACAGATATGAGGTATCATCCCATGATGTTGATATTAATAACAACATCAGACCTTCCATAGTTGCCCGCATAATGCAGGAGACTGCAAATCATCATATGCGAGACAGAAAACCTTCCTATTACGATCTTTTTTTCAGCGGTAAATCATTTATCGTTACGAGAATGGCTATCGAAATGCTAGATGATATAAATCAATATGATGATCTAGAAAGCCACACATGGAGATGTCCAGAAAAAGCTGCTACTTTTATCAGATGTTTTGTTCTCACTAGAGATGGAAAGCCTGTAGCAAAGGCATACAGCGAATGGGCCGTAGCAAATAGACATACAGGAAAACTGTGCAGAGCAAAGGAAGTTGATATTTCAAACTATGAGACTGATGAGCCGATAGAAGTAAATAATCCTGTAAAATTCAGGTTCCCAAAAGGTTTAGAATTTGAATATTGTGGAATAAAAAAAGTAATGTATAGTGATGTCGATATGAATATGCACATGAATAACACATATTATGAGGATATGCTTTGGAATTATATTCCTGATGTGCAGGATAAGAAGATGACATCATTTAGCTTGAGATTTATGGCTGAGGCTCCTTTCGAGGGAGAAATAGAAATTTATAGGGCAAAAGCCGAAGAGACAGTTTCTGACACATTAGGTGCCGAAGAAACATATTATTTCTACAGCAAAGTGGATGGCAGAACTAATATCGAGGCTGTTGTCAGTGCAAAAAAGGCGGAAAAGCAGGTTCTTGAAATACAGGGGGAATCTGAAGAAAACTGATTAAAGGGAAAGTAAGGTGAACGGATGAGAGAAGAAAAATTTGTAGTAACAGGTATGAGCTGCTCAGCATGCTCCTCGCGAGTTGAAAAATGTGTTAACAAGCTAGATGGCGTTGATAACGTAAGCGTCAATCTTTTGACTGGAACGATGAAGGTCGCTTTTGATGATTCTCAGATGAGTGATTCGGATATAATAAAAAGTGTTGAGGATGCAGGCTATGGAGCATCTTTGTTTGCTCAGAAAGAGGCAGGAGTAGAGAATGCCCAGGCTTCTACAGGAAAGAAAGAGCTTATGGACAGCCTCGACAGTGAGGTCAGAGGTATGAAAGCTAGACTCTGGTGGTCTGTTGCGCTTCTTGCTGTCCTCATGTGTTTTTCTATGGGACCTATGCTATTTGGCATAGATCACGGCGATATGAAGCATCCACTGAGCATGATACTTGCACAGGCAGTTCTTCTAATTCCGATCGTATTTCTTAATAGAAAATATTTTATCAAAGGAATTCCTGCCCTTTTTAAAGGCGGTGCGAACATGGATACTCTGGTAGCAGTAGGTGCTGGAAGCGCTATTGTTTACGGAGTTTTTGCCCTGTTTATGATATCTCTTGGATATGAGAACGGAAACCATGAACAGATTCATAGATATGCATCTGATATTTATTTTGAGTCAGCAGCGATGATTCTGACTCTTGTAACTGTCGGAAAATATATGGAGTCGCGATCAAAGAAATCAACGGGAGCATCCCTAGAAAAGCTCATGAAGCTTTCGCCAAAGACGGCAAACGTGATACGCGATGGAAAAGAAACAGTAATAGATGCAATGCTCCTTCAGCCTGGAGATGTTGTAATCGTAAGAACCGGAGAAATTCTTCCGATTGACGGTGAAATAATCGAGGGCATGGGCGGCTTTGATGAAGCTGCTGTTACAGGGGAAAGCATGCCGGTCGAAAAAACAGTTGGAGATAAAGTTATCTCTGCCTCAACTGTGACTAACGGCTTTGTTAAGATAAGATGTGAAAAGACAGGTGCAGATACTACTATAAGCCAGATTATAAGTCTTGTCGAGGAGGCGGGCTCAACAAAGGCACCAATCGCAAGAGTTGCCGATAAGGTGGCGGGAGTTTTTGTTCCTGTAGTAATGGTAATTGCTCTTGTTACATGTATTGTTTGGCTTGTAGCAGGAAAGGGATTTGAATTTGCACTTTCTATGGGAATTTCTGTTCTTGTTATTTCATGTCCGTGTGCTCTTGGGCTTGCAACGCCTGTAGCGATTATGGTAGGTACAGGAAAAGCTGCAGAAAACGGTATTTTGTTTAAATCAGGTGAGACTCTTGAGGAGTCAAGCAGAATAGACACAGTAGTTCTTGATAAGACAGGAACAGTGACAGAGGGAAAGCCAAAGGTTACAGACGTAATTTCAGAAGGGCTTGAAGAAAATGAATTTCTAAAAATTGCAGCAGCCATAGAAAATGCGAGTGAGCATCCGCTTGCAAATTCTGTTGTTGAATATGCAAAGGAAAAAGAAATCGAAATTTTGGAGCCGGAATCATTTGAGGCAGTTTTCGGTCAGGGTATAATCGCTGATTTCGAAGGTAGAAGATACTATGCTGGAAACATGAAGCTTATGGAAGCAAATGGTATTGATGCAAGTGAGTTCTTAGGCAAAATAGAAGCATTTGCTGATGATGCAAAGACGCCACTAATATTTGCAGATTCCGAAAGGGTAATAGGTGTTATTGCAGTATTTGACTCAGAAAAGCCAGAGAGTAGATTTGCAGTTGAACAGTTCAGCCAGATGGATATAGACGTTGTAATGCTCACAGGTGACAACAAAAAAACTGCAGAGGCTATAAGAAAGAAGATGAATATCCCTGAGATGGTTTCTGATATGATGCCTCAGGATAAAGAAAAATATATAGCAGAGCTTCAGTCAAAGGGCAAGAAGGTTGCTATGATCGGTGATGGAGTAAACGATGCTCCGGCTCTTGCACGAGCAGACCTTGGAATTGCGATTGGTGCAGGAACAGATGTTGCAATTGACAGCGCAGATGTTATACTTATGAAGAGCAGTCTTCTTGATGCTGTAAATGCTGTTAAGCTTTCTAAGAAAGTAATGCGAAACATCAAACAAAATCTTTTCTGGGCATTTTTCTACAACATAATAGGAATACCAGTTGCTGCAGGAGTTTTGTTCCCAGTATTTGCAATTAAGCTCTCACCTATGATAGGTGCGGCTGCAATGAGTATGTCGAGCGTATGTGTAGTTGCAAATGCACTTCGCATAAGAAACTTCAGAAAGACAACAATGCAGGAAGCAGAAGCATCTAAGGCAGAAAAAGCTAATGAAATGGAAAAAGAAAATAAAGAAACAAAAATTGAGAAAGACGAGGTGAAAGGTATGAAATACGAAGTAAAAATAGAAGGTATGATGTGCATGCACTGCCAGAAGCATGCGACAGAAGCTCTATCAAAGCTTGATGGCGTTACATCAGTAGATGTATCACTAGAGGAAAAGTGTGCAAAAGTAGAAGCAGAAAAAGCCATCGAAAAAGAAACTGTAGAAAAGGCTATCAGCGAAGCTGGATACGAAGTTACAGATTTTAAAGAATTATAAATTGGAGTGAGATTAATTGGAATTTAACAGAATAACAATGAAAAAGCTGCTCATTCTTGTTTTCTCCGGTATAGCGTTTTATCTTGTTTTGAGCAACTTCGGAGATGTTACAGACAAGCTGGGTATGCTTATTAGCATTGTATTTCCTTTTATACTTGGAACATGTTTTGCGTTTATTATCAATGTCCCTATGAGTAGAATCGAAAACGCTCTGTTCAGAAGCGGACGAGTAAAAAAGGGAAAGCGAATTATTTCGTTTTTTATAACGATTGCACTGATAATCGGTATAATTGCTATTGCGCTTAATATCATAATTCCTCAGATTGCAGTAACCCTTTACAATATAGCAAAGGAACTACCTGAGGCGGCAGATGCCTTTCAGGCTTGGGTTATGGATAGAGCCGGTGTATGGAGCTTTATGCACGATGCTGTAAAGCAGTTTTCAATTGACTGGGGCGATATTGCAAAAGATCTTTCTATTCTAATGAAAAATGTTGGCACGCAGATGGTAAATACAGGCATCGGTGCAGTTACAAACATTGTAGGAATGATTGTGAATTTCTTTATCGGACTTATTTTCTCAGTGTATATTTTGATGTCAAAGGAGAAGCTAGGTCTCGAGGGAAAACAGGTTCTATTTGCAGTTTTTAGTGAAAAGACAGCAAAGAAGATAATCTATGTTCTTACACTTTCCAACAGAACATTTTCTAGATTTATTTCAGGTCAGTGTCTTGAAGCTTGCATACTAGGACTTATGTTCTTCGTTTCGATGTCAATATTCAGACTGCCTTATGCAATGTTGATTTCTGTAATGATTGCATTTACAGCACTGATACCTATCGTTGGAGCATTTATCGGATGCATATTCGGTTGCCTATTCATACTGCTAGAAAATCCTGTTCAGGCGTTATTTTTCATAATCCTGTTCTTGATTTTACAGCAGATTGAAGGTAATATTGTATATCCTCATGTTGTAGGAAGCTCTGTAGGTCTTCCTTCTATGTGGGTTCTTGTAGCTGTTACAGTCGGCGGAAAGCTGATGGGCGTATTTGGAATGGTTTTATTCATTCCTATTTGTTCAGTTCTTTATTCGCTGTTTAGACTGTTTGTAAAAGACAGACTCAAGAAAAAAGAAATTTCATCTGATATCTGGACAAAACCACTCAACCTAGAAGAATGTGTTATGACAGGCTGTGACTGTGCAGATAAAGGTGAAAAGAAATAAAAAACGGTATTCGAAAACCGTTTGGTCTAGAAGTAAAAGATAATAAAATGACGTTTTCAGTAACTATTGTGATTACCGGAAACGTCATTTTTAATTTACGATTTTGATTTTATCTGTCTATGCATTACTTTTAAACTTATAATCTTTGCTATTCAATTGACTTTAAGGATTCTGTCATGCTTATTTTGTTTAGCTTAAAATACATTACCCCTGATACAATAAACGTAAATAGGAATGTAAGAATAAATGCATATACATAGCTTATTGGCATAATTCTCGTATCGAAGGAAACCATGTCCACAGTTATTCTAGAAATAACAAATGCATGTAGGAGCTTTCCGAGGAAGAGTCCAACAAAGGCACTTATTCCTGTTAGGAAGAAGTTTTCCCTGAAAACATAGGATGAAGTTTCTCTTGGATAAAATCCGAGAACTTTAATCGTTGCAATTTCTCTTATACGTTCTGTTATATTGATATTCGTTAGGTTGTAGAGCACGATGAATGCAAGGGCACCTGCTGATACGATAACAAGGACTATAACTGCATTTAGGCTATCTAGCATAGATGTTATGCGGCTTTTCATGTCATTTGTTACGGTTACTGCTGCAACATCATCAGAGTCATACAGGGAAGCTGCGTTTTCGAAAATCATATCCTCTTTTGCATCAGTATTTGCATATGAAGTATTTACAGGTGCAATTTCTCCGGTCTGATTTTCGTATGTGCCTGGAGTTATATAAGCATAGGAATTTATATAGTTTTCGAATATTCCACTGACTTCAAGTTCGAGCTCTTTATTATCCTCTGTCTTGAGAGTTATTTTATCGCCTTTTTCTAGATCAAATATACGTGCCATTTTATCGCATATTATAACCTGATTTTCACCAGGATATTTAACTTTCTTTCCATTGTTATGGATATCAACAAAATCGCTAAGTCCTGATTTATCAGCTGTAACAAGCTTTAGAGATTTTGTTTTTCCATCCTTTTGGATGTCTGCGGAGATTTCACTGACGAATTTAATATCAGTAAGTTTATCTTTGTTTTTCTCTTTAAAAGCAGTTTGTTCATCGGCAGTCTGTGACTCTGTAAATGTCAGATTATAGTCATAGTATGTTATTTCGTTATACTGAAATTCTCCTATGTTGCCAACTGAGTCTTTGATGCCAAAACCTGTTACAAGTAGGGCAGTGCAGCCGCTGATTCCAATTACCATCATAAAAAATCTTTTTTTGTAACGGAAGATGTTTCTTAGGGAAACCTTATATAGGAAGCTGAGATGATTCCAGATAAACGGAATTTTTTCTAGCAGTATACGTTTTCCACTCTTTGGTGCTTTTGGTCTTATGAGCTGTGCTGGTGCAATTTTAAAATCGTTTAGACACGATGCAAGGGTCGAAAGCATTGCGCAGGCAAGGGCTGCTATGAGACATGCGATGCATAGGGCTAAATCATAAATATGATTTACCTCATCGGAGAAGTTATATAGCATTCCGTATGCATGCCAAATGACGCTCGGGAATATGTAAGAGCCGGCAAAGAAGCCTGCGATGGAGCCTAAAAAGGCTGCGCTTGCTGCATAAAACAGATATTTTCCAAGGACAGCCGCATTGCTATATCCAAGGGCTTTCAAAACGCCTATTTGTGTTCTTTGTTCATCAACCATTCTTGTCATCGTTGTCATGCAGACTAGAGCAGCAACGAGAAGGAAGAACAGAGGAAATACTGTTGCTATGCTTGCAACTATGCTCGTATCATTATCAAAAGAGGAATATCCTATGTTTATATTCCTATCAAATACGAAGGTGTCAGCTTCTTTTGGAAGGTCAATTTGCTCTAGAAGAAGTTCGTTAGGGTCTTTGTTTTCCATTTGAGCCTTCATTGAAATCATGGATTTCATTTCGGTAGGGATCGCCGCAAGTCCTTCCTCCTGCAGAGCTTTGATTCTATCGTCGGATGCTTTTTCGGCATTTTTTGTTAGTACAGGCTCGAGGGCATCCATTTTGTTTTCATATTTTTTGGAGTAGAGAGCATAGTCTTTTTCGAGGCATGCGTATACCTCTGTAAAGTAGTCTGTGTTAAAGCCTTCTTCTGTCAAATACACAAAGCCGGCGATAGTACCGTTTCCCTTTGATGATGTGCCTCGCTTGTGGTCGATATAAAGGGGAGATGTTACGGTTCCTACAATTTTATATGAGTCGTAAGAAAACTTGTCTCTATCTTCCTTAGAATTTTCGTCGGAAATTTTAAAGCTTTTACCAATTAAATTCTGATTTTCGGCATATTCTGCATCGATTACACACTCATTAGCTTTTTTTGGAAGACGTCCTTCCTTAAGCTGGATTTTGTTGATTTTGTCTGTAATCATGTGAGTTTTGAATACTATGTCGTCGTTTTTTCTTGAGCGTGCGAGTATATCAAAAGAGATCGAACCTTCAGCTGTGCCTATTCCTTTGGTTTTAGCAATTGTATCTACGCTGTTATCATCATATCCTGCAGAAGATGATATCTGAAAATCAAAGAAGTTCGAGTCTCTGAAGAACTCGTCTGCAGTGCTTACCATATCAGGTTTGGAAAGTTTAAGCCCGGAAAAGAATCCGACGCCCAGTGCAACTATTGCAAGTATTGCAATATAGCGGCCGAGAGACCCCCTGATTTCTTTGAGTGTTGATTTGAATAACATGATGCACCTACCATTCTATTTCTTCGACAGGAACGATGTTTGTGTTTTTTTCGACGGAGTATACAGTTCCGTTTTTAACTTTTATTATTCTGTCAGCCATGGCTGTTAGTGCCTGATTGTGGGTTATTATTACTACAGTCATATGTTCTTTTCTGCATGTATCCTGAAGTAATTTTAGGATAGCTTTTCCAGTGTTATAGTCAAGAGCGCCCGTAGGCTCATCACATAGAAGTAGTTTTGGATTCTTGGCAAGAGCGCGTGCGATTGCAACTCTTTGCTGTTCTCCTCCAGAGAGCTGAGCGGGGAAGTTATTTTTTCGCTCACTCAAACCTACCATATCGAGGACCTTAGATGAGTCCATAGGATTTTTGCAAATCTGAGTGGCAAGAGAAACGTTTTCTAGAGCTGTAAGATTTTGAACGAGATTGTAGAATTGAAAAACAAAACCGATATCGTATCTTCTATACGTTGTAAGCTCTTTTGGTGTCATTTCAGATATTACTTTTCCGTCCAATGTAACTTTTCCTGATGTGAGAGTATCCATTCCACCTAGAATGTTCAAAAGCGTAGTCTTGCCTGCACCGGAAGCTCCGACAATTACGCACATTTCTCCTTTTTCTATTTCAAATGATGCATCGCGTAATGCTTCGATAGATACTTCTCCCATGTGGTATGTCTTTTTGACATGTTCGAATTTAACGTAACTCATATAATGCCTCCCAAAATTCTGCCACAAGGCAGATATAATACTGTATACTTTTATTGTACATATATAAAAATCTATAATCAATAGAGTTTTAAAGAGTTTTGATTTTTTGTACTCTAGTATATAATTAAAAAGATTCAATGAAGGGAGAAAGACGGTGAAAAAGGACTGCGTATATATAGTCAAGTGTTCCGATGGGACTTTTTATACGGGATGGACGAATGATTTGGAAAAACGAATTTCCTCTCATAACAGCGGAAAAGGCGCAAAATATACAAAGCCAAGGCTTCCTGTAAGCTTAGTTTATTGCGAGGAGTTTGAGGATAAAATAAGTGCAATGAAAAGAGAGGCTGCCATAAAAAAACTTTCGAGAAAAGAAAAAGAAAAGCTTGTAAGAAGCTACGCGGAAAAGGTCAAAGCTCTTGAAAATGAAAATAAACAATAACTTGATATAGCTAGGAATAAGTGTACGTTGTAAATTCTTCTGAGTTAGGTTAGAATATAACTGTGTATTTATCAGAATTTTGCGTATGGGCAAAAACCGTTTATATAAAACCGGCACAAGATAATGCACAATATGTTTTCTAAATAGGGAGGGTCAAGTTGAAGAAATTAATCAGTATTGCAGTGAGCATACTCATGGTTACAAGCATTTTACTTTCTGGCGCTGCTGTTTCTGCAGCTGATACGAAAGCAAAAGACGGGGAAGTAGAGATTCTCTTTACCCATGACATGCACTCACATCTAGAAAAATTTCCAAAAATTAAAACAGTAATTGACGAGAAAAAGAAAGATGGAAACGAGCCATTTGTTTTCGATGCAGGTGACTTTTCTATGGGTACACCTTTTCAGACTATATACAAGGATGATGCATCGGAGCTGCGCATGATGGGTTTTGTTGGATTCGATGCTACCACATTTGGAAACCACGAGTTTGACTACAGATCACAGGGTTTATCTCAGATGCTCGACGTTGCAGCAGGCTCAGGAGACAGAATCCCAGCAATTGTTGCAGGAAATATCGATTTCGAAAAGACAATTGCAGATAAAGATCTTGCAGCAGATGGGAAAAAGCTAAAAAAAGCAATGAAGGATGCAGGTGTAAAGCCTTATACAGTTGTAGAAAAAAACGGTGTTAAGGTTGCAGTGTTTGGCATATTTGGAAAAGAATCCGCAAGTTATGCGCCTGAGAGCGGAACTTATTTCAAAGATCCTGTAGAATCAGCAAAAAAAATCTTAAGTGAAATCGAAGAAAAAGAAGATGTAGATCTTGTTGTATGCGTTTCTCACAGCGGAACTAACTTTGATGATGCAGACAAGTCCGAGGATGAAATCCTTGCAAAGTCAGTGGATGGTATAGATGTAATCGTAAGTGGACACAGCCATACAGAGCTTCCACAGCCTATCGTATATGATGACACATATGTAGTAAGCTGTGGTCAGTATAACGACAATATTGGATCAATCACGTTCAGAGAAAAAGATGGTGAATTTGAGTTTGATGACTATAATTTAATTCCATTAGATGGCAAAGTGGCTGACGATGAAGCTACAGCTGCTAAAATTGAAGAGTTCAAGGAGCTTGCAGATTCGCATTACTTCTCTCAGTTCGGATACAAGTGGGATCAGGTACTGGCAGAAAACAACGTGAACTTTACTCCTATAGATGAATTTGCGCTGGTTCAGGGAGAAGATACTCTAGGAAACCTGATTGCAGATTCATACGTATATGGAATTAAACAGGCCGAAGGTGAAAACTATGAGCCTGTAGCACTTTCGGTTGCACCTTCCGGTGTTATCAGAGGCTCTTTTGATAAGGGCGACATTACAGTTGCAGATGTGTTTAACGTTCTTTCTCTTGGAATTGGAAAGGACAGAGTTCCAGGATATCCTCTCGTAAGCGTTTACCTTACAGGAAAGGAAATTAAACTTGCTGCAGAAATTGACATATCTATTTCTGAGATAATGTCACCGGCAAGACTGTATTGCACGGGAATTTCATATAAATACAATCCTAACAGACTTATTTTAAACAAAGCTTATGATGTGAATTTTATGGATGAAAAGGGAAATCTTTCGGAAATAGAAGATGATAAGCTATACAGAGTGTGTGCGGATTTATACTCAGCTCAGATGCTTGGAACAGTAAATTCAATGTCAAAGGGACTTCTTTCTGTTGTTCCTAAGGACAAAGATGGAAACGAGATTACTGATTTCGAAGAGCAGATTATATATGACAAGGATGGAAAAGAGCTAAAAGAATGGCATGCTCTTGCAACATATATCGATTCCTTCGATAACAACCAGGTTCCAGCAAAGTATGCAAAGACAGAGAACAGAAAAATCTTAGAGGATGATGATTCTATATCGGCGTTCTTCAAAAATCCAAACAAGTATTTTGGGATGATTGTAGGCGTTATAGTTGCAGCTATTGTGATTATAGTTCTGATAGTCCTTGTAATTGTAAAACTCGTAAGAAAAATTCGCTCAAAGAGAGCTAAAAATAAGGCTAGTAAAAAAGAATAACGCATAAAGCGAAGATATAGCAGAAAACTATATGAGACTTATACAGCTTGCACTAGTGAAAGTGCAGGCTGTATTTTTTTGCTTTCTGAGGTGTTTAGTTTTTTATTAAACGGGTATATTTTTGTCCGTTTTGGACATCCAGTGTTGAAAAGTGGTGGAAAGTGGTTTATAATAACAGGTACTAATATAGGCAAAGTGTAATGTGGGGGCAGTATTATGTTCATGGGGACTTATAACAATTCAATAGATGCCAAGAACAGGGTCATAGTTCCCGCAAAGTTCAGAGAGCAGCTTGGAACAAGCTGCATTGTTACGTGTGGGCTTGATTGTTGTCTCAATATTTATTCTGAGTCTGACTGGGAAAAGCAGGTTGCAAAGATAGAGAAAATGCCAGAGTCTGATCCTAAGGTTAGAGCTTTCATACGACATTTTTGTGCAAATGCTTCTGTTTGCGACTTTGATAAGCAGGGCAGAATCGTTTTGTCCTCAAACCTTCTTGCCTATGCGGGAATAACTAAAGAACTTGTAACACTAGGTGCAATGAAAAAGGTAGAAATCTGGGCAAAAGAAGTCTGGGAGGACCCTGACAATCCAGAAAAAATGGATACAACTCAGTTTGCCGAGACTTTGTCAGAATACAATTTCTAGAAAGGAGCACTTTTTAATATGGAATTTAAACACACGTCAGTGCTTCTTGATGAATGCATTGATAATCTTAAGATAAAAGAAGACGGTATATATGTTGACGGCACTCTTGGTGGAGGCGGTCATTCTTCTGTTATATGCGAGCATCTTTCGGAGGATGGACTTTTGATAGGCATAGATAGAGATACAGATGCTCTTGAGGCTGCATCTAAACGTCTTGAGAAATATAACTGCCGTAAAATCTTTGTTCAGAGCAACTACTCTGATATAAAGGACGTTCTCGATGTTGAGGGAATAGAGTCTATAGATGGGGCTCTTCTTGACCTTGGCGTTTCATCTTTTCAGCTTGACAACGGAGAAAGAGGATTTTCGTATATGCACGATGCACCTCTTGACATGAGAATGAATCAGGATGATTTTTTTACGGCATATGATGTTGTAAATGAGTATTCAAAGAAGAAGCTTACGCAGATTATATCCGAATACGGTGAAGAACGCTGGGCTTCGAGGATTGCGGATTTTATCGTTAATGCAAGAAAAGAAAAGGAAATCGAGACAACAGGCGAGCTTGTTGACATCATAAAGGCGGCTGTACCTGCAGCAGCAAGAAGGGACGGGCCTCATCCCGCAAAGAGAACATTTCAGGCCATAAGAATAGAGGTAAATGATGAACTCGGTCAGCTGAAGCGGGCAGTGAACGAGTTTTGTGATGTTCTTGCTCCAAGGGGACGTTTATGCATAATATCGTTCCATTCTTTAGAGGATAGAATAGTAAAAGATATTTTCAATACTAGGGCTAACCCTTGCACATGTCCAAAGGAGTTTCCTGTATGTGTATGCGGAAAGAAGCCTGACATAAAGAAAGTAACTAAGAAACCTATTCTTCCGTCAGAAGAGGAAATAGAATTTAACCCAAGAGCTAGAAGTGCTAAGCTTAGGGTTTGCCAGAAAATATAGTATTTAAATTAGTTAGGATTTAATTAGAGAGGAAGATAAGAGTATGCGCAGTGCACATTCAAAAATTTTAATGCTTATTGTGTTTACAGGAGTTATATGTGGTCTTATTGTTGTTCTTACAGCATATGCTGCAGAGCTAAGATGTGACAACAATGAGCTTATTAAGCAGAACGAGGTTCTGCAGACAGAAGTTGATACTCTTGATATCAACCTAAAGTCTGCAAACAGTGTAGATCATATAGAAAAGATAGCGACAGACAAGTTAGGCATGGTTTATCCTCAGGAAGACGAATGCGTGTATATGTCTTCAGCAAAGGCTCCAGAAAAGAACCTTGCTATGACGATAAGGGAAAATGCCTATAACTAGATATTTCAGCATATTTAATGTAGAATACTGGCCCGACAACTTAATACATTAACGTTGTCGGCTTTTTTAATTAAGGGTGTTAGATGGTAAAGATAAAAAAAGAAAATAAACTCAGGTTAATAACTGCTTGCGGGTTTATAGGAGCGATGCTTGTAATTATGGTTCTTCGTCTTGCTTGGATACAGGTAGTAAGAGCTGATGAATATAGAGATATAGCCATAGACCAGCAGACTCAGGATATTCCCGTTGAGCCGGAACGCGGAGCGATATATGACAGAAACGGTCAGAAGCTTGCAGCAAGTGCCACATGCTATAATGTATGGGTAAGACCTGCAGACATGGACGGATATACAGACAGTCAGATTGATGATATTGGCGAAAAGCTTTCTCTTATTCTTGATATGGATAAGAAAGAAGTAATGAAGGATCTTAAGTCTAAAAGTCGCCTAGTAAAGATGGCAGAGTATATAGATATAGATACTGCAAATAAAGTAAGAAATATAAAGATAGGAAAAAACGAGGAGCCTGTTACGGCATTTGAGTGTGCTGAGGTAACAAAACGCTACTATCCGATGGGAAGCTTTGCTTCTACTCTTCTTGGGAGTGTAAATGATGAAGGCGTTGGACGAAGCGGGATTGAGCTTCAGTATGATGAATATCTCAGCGGAGTTGCTGGTCGATGGGTTAAGGACACTGATATAAACGGAAATACTCTTTCATACGGAGAGAAAAAATATTACAGTCCGGAAGATGGTCTCAATGTAGTTTTGACAATAGATGAGGTAATGCAGCATTATCTTGAGTCTGCTATGGAAGATGCATACAAAAAGATAGATCCGGACAAAATCTGGGCAGTTGCAATGGATCCAAAAACAGGAGACATACTGTCTATGGCCACATATCCAGGCTTTGATCCTAATAATCCTGGAAAGGCTGTAGGAAGTAGCTACCAGCTCGAAAAATACAAGGAAATGTCCGATGAAGATAAAGGTAAATACATAAACTCGATGTGGAGAAACCCTCTTGTAAGTGATGTTTATGAGCCAGGCTCAACATTCAAGCTTCTTACAGCATCATCAATTCTTGAAGAAGGTCTTGCAACACCGGAGACTACATATGAGTGTGCAGGATCAATTGATGTAAATGGAGTAAGCCTCCACTGCTGGGATAAGCCTCATGGAACTCTTACACTTTCTGATGCTGTAGCCCAGTCGTGTAACCCTGCACATGTTCAGATGGCACTAGAACTTGGAAAAGACAAGTTCTACGAATATCTGAATTTATTTGGCATAACAGAGACTACAGGAATCGATCTTCCTGCCGAGGGACAGGCTCTTATCCAGGATAAAGATGCCATAGGAAATGTAGAGCTTGCTACTATGGGATTCGGACAGGGTATTGCAGTGACACCTCTTCAGATGATTACGGCTATAAGCGCAATCGGAAATGATGGTGTTTTGATGCAGCCGAGAGTAGTAAAAGAGCTTACTGATAGTAAAGGTAAAACTGTAAAAAAATTCAAAACAGAAAAAGTAAAAAAAGTGCTTTCTGAGAAAACTACAGAAGAAATGAAAAAAATCATGGAACTTGAGGTTCTCGAGGGAAGTGGTAAGACGGCTATAATTCCAGGCTACAGAATAGGTGGAAAAACAGGTACAGCAAACAAGCCTTCCGAGGATGGAGGCTATGGAGACGAGCTTTTGACATCATTTATATGTCTTGCTCCAATAGATAACCCTCAGATTGCAGTGCTTGTAGTCGTTGAAAATGCAAGAAAAGCAGAATACGGAAGTACGGCAGCAGCTCCTGTCGTAAAAAGTTTTCTAGAGAAAACTCTTCCATATATGAATATTTCCCCTGTATTTACAGATGAGGAAAAAGCTGGAAACAGCACAAAGTATCAGTATGTTCCAGACATTACAGGTAAAACATACAGCGAAGCTTGCAATATACTTGCAGCAAGCGGTCTGAAATACGAAGTTAGACCTGCTCTTGAGGATGGGGAGGATACATCCTTTGTCGTTGTAGACCAGTATCCGAAAGCTGGAAAAAAGGTAAATCAGTCGGAAAAAGTATTTATTTATCGAGAATAAAAGATTGGAGAATAATATGGATAAGCTTACAGTCAGAGAGATTGCAGAAGCTACAGGCGGAAAACTGCTTTGTGGAGATGAAAACTATGTAGTTGACAGAGTTTGCACAGACTCAAGAGAAGCAGGTGAAAACGATGTATTCTTCCCTCTGAAGGGAGAAAGATTTGATGCTCATGATTTTTTGCCTCAGGTTATCGAAAACGGATGTCGCGTTTTAGTTGTTTCAAATATGGAAGCGGCAGAGAAATTTAAAGATAGAGAAGTTATACTTACAGATGACACGCAGAAGGCTCTTCAGAATCTTACAAAATGGTATATTCGCAAACTGAACCTGAAAGTAATAGGTGTAACAGGAAGTGTAGGAAAAACATCTACACGAGATTTTATCTATGCGGGCATGAGTAAAAAGTACGTTACAGGAACAAACAAAAAGAATTTTAACAATCAAATAGGTCTTCCACTGACTGTTCTTGAGCTTACTTCAGAGCACGAGGCAGCGGTTCTTGAAATGGGAATGGATAGAAAAGGGGAAATCCATGCTCTTGCCGATATTGCAAGACCTGATGTTGCTGTAATAACAAATATTGGAATTTCACACATAGAGCATCTTGGTTCAAGAGAAGGAATAAGAGATGCAAAGCTAGAAATTACAGATTACTTCGGTAGCGAAAACACTTTGATAATAAATGGAAATGACGAATATCTCGGAGACTATGATTTTGCAGATAGCTACAATGTAATATCAACAGGTTTGAAAGATGACCGATATAGAGCTGAAAATCTTATAGACCACGGTGCTGAGGGAATTGAGTTTGATCTCTTTGATGGGGATATTCCTCATCACGTGAAGCTAAATCAGCCAGGAGCTCACAATGCAGTGAATATGCTCTTTGCGGCGGCAGCCTGTGCACAGTTTGGGGTTTGTGTTTCGGATGTTGTAGAGGCAGCCGAAAATGTTGCTGTTACAGGAAACAGACTTAGAATAAAAGATGCCGGTTCTATAAAGATAATTGACGATTCATACAATGCAGCTCCAGCTTCTATGAAGTCTGCAATTGAAACACTTAAAAATACATCGGGAGAGAGAAAGGTTGCAGTGCTCGGAGATATGTACGAGCTAGGTAGCGATACAGAAGAGCTTCACAGAGATGTGGGACGCTTTGCAGCCGAAAATGATGTAGATGTTTTGATTGGAGCAGGAAGCCTTGGATGCAGAATCAGTGAGGGTGCAGAGGAAAAAGCAAGCGAAAAAATGACAGTAATGAGCTTTGAAAACGTGAGCGATCTTATTTTGCAGCTAGGCAATATACTAGAAAGCGGGGATGTTGTTCTCGTAAAAGCATCTCGCGGCCTTGAGCTAGAAAAGGTCAGCAGTGCTATCATAGAACTAGGAAAGTAGGGGAGAAAAAATGACATTAACAAGAATATTATTCATTGTGCTGATAGGATTTATCATTTCCGGTCTTATGACTTATCTGGAAATTCCTATCCTAAAGAAAAAGCAGTTTAAACAGTATATCAGAGAAGAGGGACCAAAATCTCATCTGAAAAAGCAGGGAACTCCGTCGATGGGCGGTATTGCGATTATCCTTGCTCTTATCGTAGTGACAATTTTCGGCGGATTTTTCACAGCAGAATCAGTAGTTATGCTTGTTGTGACACTGCTATTTGGTCTGATAGGGTTTATCGATGACTACATCAAAGTAGCGCAGAAGCATAATCTCGGTTTGCGCCCATGGCAAAAGCTTGTGCTTCAGATCATCTTTGCTGTTGGACTTGCAGTTTACATTGCAAAATTTTCGCCATACGGTACAGTTGTATGGATTCCGTTTGTAAGTGATTATATTGATTTTGGAATATTCTATGTGCCTTTTGTTGCTTTTGTTGTAGTTGCTATGGCAAACAGTGTGAACCTGACAGACGGTCTTGATGGTCTTTCATCAGGTGTAACTGCAATCGTATCACTATTCTTTGCTATAGTAGGACTTAAGCTTGGACTTTACTCACCAGCTACATTTTCAGCGGCTCTTTGCGGTGTATGCCTAGGATTCCTTCTGTTTAACAGAAACCCAGCAAAGCTTTTCATGGGAGACACTGGCTCTATGGCCCTTGGCGGAGCAGTTGCATCGGCAGCTATTATGATGAAAATGGAATTTTTGCTTGTAATAGCAGGTTTTATATATGTGATGGAAGCATTATCTGTAATAATTCAGGTGGTTTCTTTCAAGAAAACAGGAAAAAGAGTATTTAAGATGGCGCCTATCCATCACCACTTTGAAATGTGTGGAATGAAGGAAACGCAGGTAGTTGCAATGTTCTATGGCGTTGCACTAGTATGCTGCATTTTAGGATATATTGTATTTTCAATTTAAAAGTACGAGGCAGCTTTGTTTATAGGGAGGATATTTATGAGTACTAATTTAGATAATATGAGATATAAGCATGTGTTAGTTGTAGGTATGGGAAGATCAGGAGTTGCAGCAGCTCAGGCTCTAGTAAAGCTTGGTGCAGTTGTATATATTCAGGACTCACAGAAGGAGGAGGATGTTTCTGCTCAGGTTGTATCTGTTATCAGAAATCTTGGCGTAAAATGCTTCTTCGGATGTGTACCACCTGATATGAGTCTATTTGATATGATTGTTCTAAGTCCAGGCGTTAGCCCTGAGCTTGATTTTGTTCAGGAAGCAAAGGCTGCTGGTGCGGAAATTACTGGCGAGCTGGAAATTGCATATAGAATCGGAAAAGGAAATTATGTTGCAATTACAGGAACAAACGGAAAGACAACTACAACAACTCTTACAGGTAGAATCTTTGAGGCAGCAGGAAGAAAAACACATATCGTAGGAAATATCGGAGTTGCTGTAATTTCAGCTTCGATAAATGCAGAAGAAAATGACTGGCTCGTAACAGAAACTAGCAGTTTTCAGCTTGAGACAACAAAATATTTCAAACCTCAGGTTGCAGCAATTCTTAATCTGACACCTGACCATCTGAACCGTCATCATACTATGGAAGCTTATGGAAATGCAAAGGCAAAGATTTTCCAAAACCAGAGCCCAGATGGATATTCTGTTGTGAATTACGATGACAAGGCATGCTTTGCTCTTGCAGAAAAATCAAAGGCAAGAATCGTTCCATTCAGCCGCAGAGAAGAGCTTGATTTTGGAGCGTTCGTAAAGGATGGAAAAATAGTTATCAAAGACGATAGTGAGACTGTAGAAATCTGTAGCCTAAGTGATATCAGAATTATAGGTGATCACAATGTAGAAAACGTTCTTGCAGCAGCTGCTGTATCATATTTTTCTGGAATCCCTGCAGATATCATCCGCAAGGCTGTTTCTGAGTTTAACGGTGTTGAGCACAGAATTGAGTATTCTGGCACAGTTGACGGCGTAAATTATTACAATGATTCAAAGGGAACTAATATTGATGCTGCTGTTACAGCCCTAAAAGCAATCAAGAAAAACATCATACTGATTGCAGGTGGAGATGCAAAGGGTCAGGTATTTGATGAGTTTATCTCTGAATTCAACGGTAGCGTGAAAAAACTTGTACTTCTCGGAAGAGATGCTCACTTTATTCAAGAAGCTTGCGACAGAGCAGGATTCACTGAATATGTAAAATGCAAGAATATGGACGAATGCGTAAAATACGCTCATGATATTGCAAAAGAGGGAGATACTGTTCTGCTTTCACCTGCATGTGCAAGTTGGGATATGTATGATAACTATGAACAGAGAGGAGACCATTTCAAAGAATGCGTCGCAAGATTAGAAGCCTAAAAAACAAAATTCCAAAGCTCGACTGGAGACAGTATGACTGCACGCTAATATTTCTAGTTACGGCTCTTGTGATTTTCGGAGTCGTAATGGTTTTTAGTGCTAGCTACTACTATTCGATAAACACCTCGCCAGATGGAAGCCCTTATGTATTTCTAAAAAAAGAAATCGTGCTTGCGGCTGTAGGCTTTGTGCTCATGTTTTTGTGTGCACATGTAATTGATTATAAGTTCTTCGGCTCGATGTCTCGCATAATATTGATTATTTCCCTAGGCCTTTTGGGTGCAGTTCTTGTGCCTGGAATAGGTTCAACTGCAAACGGTGCTACAAGATGGATTAACATTTTTGGGTTTACTATCATGCCTGGAGAGTTAGCAAAGCCGGCAATCCTAGTATTTACGGCAGCATATTTTGCTCACGATATGAGAAGAGCAAAACACTTTTTCAAAGGCGTTTTGCCTGTGCTTATGATCTTAGGTGTTATGTTTGTGCTTATAGCGCTTCAGCCGAACCTCTCGACGGCACTGACTGTGGTACTCATCTGCGGCGGAATTATGTTTATTGCAGGACTTCCAGTAAGACATATGCTATGGCTAGGAGGCATAGGAGCCGGTGCAATTATAGTAAAGGTTCTCAGCGCGGGAGGCTATCAGGCCGACAGAGTTCTCAGCTTCCTTGATCCATTTGAACAGGCAGGAGGCGATGGATATCAGGCAACCCAGTCACTTCTAGCTCTTGGCACGGGAGGAATAGGAGGAGTTGGAATCGGAAAGAGCGTACAGAAAAATCTATATCTTCCCGAGGCTCAGACAGACTTCATTCTTTCTATCATAGGAGAAGAGCTAGGGTTTATCGGTGTTGTAATTCTTCTAGGCGTATTTTTTACGATAGTTTACAAGTGCTTTGTGATTGCATCTCATGCACCTGACAGATTTGGAATGCTCACAGCAAGCGGAGTTGGAATTCTTATAGGACTTCAGGTAGTATTCAATGTGGCGATTGTAACATCATCGATGCCACCTACAGGTATTGCTCTTCCGTTTATAAGCTACGGAGGAAACTCCCTGTGGATTTTTATGGGGCTTATTGGAATCGTTTTGAATATTGACAAAAAATCTCGTGAAATCGAAAGGAACAGCAAATGAGAGTAGTTATGACAGGAGGCGGATCCGGGGGACATATTTATCCTGCACTCGCTATTGCAGACAAAGTCATGGAAAAGTCACCGGAATCTGAAATTATATACATAGGCGGAAAAATTGGAATGGAAAAGGACATAGTGTCCAAAACATCATATCCATTCAAATCCGTTTCATCTAGATGGGTAGATAGAATTGGCAATAAGTTTATCATGTTCTTTCAGCTTATCTGGACAGGAATTGTAACATTCTTTGGCATGCTTCAGGCATATGGCATAATGAGAAAGTTTAAACCTGATGTTGTTGTTGGGACAGGAGGATTTGTGTGCGTTCCTGTAGTGCTTGCAGGAAAGCTTTATGGGGCAGACACATATATACATGAACAAAACGCCTTCCCTGGCCTTGCTAACAGGCTTTTATCAAAATATGTAAAAGGCATACTTCTAGGATTCAAGGATGCTTCAGATGTTTTCGGATATAGCGAAAAGCAGGTTTATGTTGGAAATCCTGTTAGAAAGTGCTTTTACGAGCCTGACCGCTTAGAGGCAAGAAAAAAGCTTGGTATTCCAGAAGACGATTTCACTGTTTTCTCCTTTGGAGGAAGCCAGGGTGCAGATACTTTGAACAAAATCGCATTCGAATATCTCAAGAAAATAAACGGAAAAGAAGGAAAAACTTTGATTTTCGGTACAGGTGCCCAGTATTACGATACTGTACATGAAAAGCTGAAAGAAGAAGGAATTGAGATTTCTGATAACATTAGAATACTTGATTATATTTCAGACATGGAAAATTATCTTGCGGCGGCAGACCTTGTCGTAAGCAGAGCAGGCGCTTTGTCCCTTGCAGAAATTACAGTTACAGGAAGAGCTTCTATACTTGTTCCATTCCCTCTTGCTCGCGACAATCATCAGTATTACAATGCAAAAGCAGTTGCTGATGTAGGCGGAGCTGTTATTTTCGAAGAAAAGGATCTAGATACAGATAAGGTGGTTTCAGAAATCATCGCTCTTTCGGAGAACAGAGAAAAGCAGGAGTTAATGGAAGAAAAGAGCCGTATGTGCGGTCCTTTCGAAGCTACTGATAAAATATATGAGGTAATCAGCAAGATAAAATGAATGACGCATTTGAAGGAATTGAATTTAAGCAGGTTGAGCGCAAAAGGAAAGTAAGAAAGAAAAAACATTACCTTAGAAAATTCCTTATTCTGGTTGCTCTGTGCATAGCTTTATACCTGTTTCTTTCATCAGATTACTTCACCGTAAAAAAAATAACGGTGCAGGGAAGCAAGTATTATACACAAGAGGAAGTAACGGCTCTTGCAGGAGCAAAGGAGGGCGGAAATCTTTTCTTTGATGAGAACATCAAAAAAATGAAAAAACGCCTAGAAAAGGACCCATATTTTGAATCTGTTAAGTTTAAGCGAATTATTCCAGATGCCCTTGTAATACAGGTTACAGAACGTCCTCAGACGGCCGCGATTATTTACGGAGATCAGTATGTTGTAATTGACGGCACGGGGCTTGTTCTCAGAAAGACGGATATTGATCCTGAAATAACAGCACTGACGGGACTTACAATAAGCAAGCTTCACCTTGGAGAAAAAGTGGAGGCTGAAGAATCTGAGTCTCTCAAGACAACTCTTGAAATGATAAGCATAATGAAAAAAGGTGATCTATTTTTCAAGAAGATAGATGTAAGCAAGGTTATAATCAAAGCATATATCTACGATAATCTTATCGTAAAGGGTACACCAAAGCAGATTATGGAATCCATAGAAAATGGATATCTGCAGAAGGTGGTCAGCGATTTATTTGAGAACGGAATTAACAGAGGAACGATTAATATGGGGGGAGATGACTATATGTCATTTTCACCAGAAACTCAATAAAAAACAGATATACAGCAGTAAAAACATAGTGCAAAAATAAATATAATATGATAAAATGAATCTATATATGGTAATAAGGAGGCGCAATAATGCTGCAATTTGAGACAATACAGGACAATTCAGCTGTAATAAAAGTAATCGGTGTTGGCGGCGGTGGCTGTAACGCTGTTAATAGAATGATAGAGGCAGGCCTTAAGGGTGTTCAGTTTATCGCTGTGAACACTGATAAGCAGGCCCTGGCAAAGTGTAATGCAGATACTAAACTGCAGATTGGCGAGAAACTGACAAGAGGACTTGGCGCTGGAGGAAATCCGGAAATCGGACAGAGATCAGCTCAGGAAACTCTTGACGAAATACAGAATAATTTAGAAGGTGCAGACCTTGTATTCATCACTGCCGGAATGGGCGGAGGTACAGGAACTGGCGCAGCTCCTATTATTGCAAGCGTAGCAAAGGAAATGGGAATTCTGACAGTTGGCGTTGTTACTAAGCCTTTCAGATTCGAAGGCAGAAGAAGAAGCAAGCAGGCTGAACTCGGAATCAAATTCCTGAGACAGTATGTTGACTCTCTCGTAATTGTTCCAAATGACAGACTTCTACAGAACTGTGATAAGAACACAAGCATGATTCAGGCATTCAACATGGCCGATGATGTTCTAAGACAGGGTGTACAGGGTATTTCAGATTTGATTTCTGATTACGCATTAGTTAACGTTGACTTTGCTGACGTTAAGTCTGTAATGACTAATAGAGGTATCGCACACATGGGTGTGGGCCGTGCATCAGGAGACGAGCGAGCTGCAAATGCAGTTAAGGCTGCAATTGACAGTCCTCTTCTTGAGACTTCAATCGAAGGCGCACGCGCAATACTGCTTTATGTAGTTGGCGGATATGACCTTGGAATGATGGAAGTTGACGAGGTTGCATCTGTAATTCAGGAGCAGGCAGACGAGGATGCAGTACTTATCCTTGGAGCTGCTGTTGACGAAACAATGGAAGATGAAATTTCAATTACTGTTATTGCGACAGGTTTTGATGACACAAAGGAAGATATCGGCTACCAGATTAGAAAAGAACCAGAAAAAAAAGAAGAAGTAACAGTAACACCAGAAGGACTGACAGCAGTAGAAACGA
>CAUWFN010000027.1:0-25982 GCA_963558075.1 uncultured Clostridia bacterium
ATTACAAGTTGGTTAGATGCTTTTATGCTTGGAGATTTATATATTGTAGGATTAGGATTAGATTTTGCAGAGACCGATTTATGGTGGCTTCTTGAAAAGAAAATGCTGTACTCAGAAAAAATATTAACTGGAAAAACTATATATTATAGTCCTAAGGTTGTACACAATAAAAACAGTAAGTGCTTTGATTGCAGTTGTGATAAAGAATGATATGTATGTAACAGATTTGATGATAATAAATTTACTGGCACATCCTTTTGTCATAATAAAATGTTGGAAATATATGGTGTGGAATCACGGAATCTGAATTTTATTATAAATAGTGATGGAAACGGAAACGGGTCCTATGAGGACTTTTATAGAAAAGTACTTAATGATATCAAACAAGATATAATTAATACTCAGTGATTCCTATACACAAAAAAATAGTATTTTTTTTGTTGTTTAGCACTTGAAAATCCCTTTTGATGATGTTAAAATGGTCAAGTACACAAAATTTAATATTCGGGCTATGAAGGAACCAAAGTAGCACCAGTGTAATAACCTTACAGAGAGTCGGTCATTTGCTGAGAGACCGGTGGTGAAGCTGAATGTGAATATCAGTCTGGAGCCTGACACTTTAATGAGAGGCACCTTGTCAGAGGTATGCAACTAGGGTGGTACCGCGGTTAAGAAATAATCGTCCCTAATCGGAAATTGAATCCCGGTTAGGGATTTTTTGTTGAAGCAGTATGGGAAAGCTGCTAAATAGTTACACGAAAGGAAATGTAAAGACTATGTTTGAAAAACTATCAGACAGACCTGTTGCAGAAGTGCAGAACGAACAGGTTGCACAGTGGAAAGAAGAAGATCTGCTACACAAATGTGTAACAGCAAGAGAAGGAAAGCCTAGCTTCGTATTCTACGAAGGACCCCCAACAGCAAATGGAAAGCCTGGAATTCACCATGTAATGGCAAGAACACTCAAGGACTCCATCTGCAGATATAAGACAATGAAAGGCTTCCAGGTTAACAGAAAAGCTGGATGGGATACTCACGGACTTCCTGTAGAAATCGAAGTAGAAAAGCAGCTTAATATGAGCGGCAAACAGGATATCGAAAAATACGGAATCAAGGAATTCAACGAAAAGTGCAGAGAATCAGTATTCACTTACACAGGAATGTGGAGAGAAATGACTGAAAGAATGGGATACCTTGTAGACCTTGATAATCCATACATCACATTAGATAACAACTATATCGAAACATGCTGGTGGATCCTAAAGGAATTCTTCAAGGCTGACATGATTTACGAAGGACACAAGATTCTTCCTTACTGCCCAAGATGCGGAACTGGTCTTGCTTCCCACGAAGTAGCACAGGGATATAAAGAAGTAAAAGTTAACACTCTAATCGCTAAATTCAAAAGATCAGATGCAGATAACGAATACTTCCTTGCATGGACAACTACTCCATGGACACTTGCATCAAATACAGTACTTACAGTAGGTCCTGACATCGACTACATCAAAGCAAAGATGCTCGAAGGCGACGAAGCAGGAAATCTGTTCTACGTTGCAAAGACTCTTGCTGACAAGGTTCTTGGTGAAGGCAAATACGAAGTAGTAGAAGAAATGAAAGGTAGCGACTTAGAATACGTAGAATACGAGCAGCTAATGCCTTTCTGCAAAGTTGACAAGAAAGCTTTCTTCGTAACATGCATGGATTATGTATCTATCGAAGATGGTACTGGTATCGTTCATACAGCTCCTGCATTTGGTGAAGATGACTATAACTGCGGAAGAAAATATGACCTTCCAATGATCCAGCCTGTAGACGAAAGAGGATGCTATACAGAAACTCCATGGAAGGGCCACTTTGTTATGGAAGATGGTCTTGATGTAGAAATCCTAAAATGGCTTGCAGCAGAAAACAAAGTATTCTCAAAGCAGAAGATGGAGCACAACTATCCACACTGCTGGAGATGCGGAACACCACTTGTTTACTACGCAAAACCAAGCTGGTACATCGAAATGAGCAAGCTAAAAGATCAGCTTGTTGCTAATAACAACACAGTTAACTGGTATCCAGAATTCGTAGGTGAAAAGAGATTCGGAAACTGGCTGTCAGAAGTAAAAGACTGGGCTATCTCAAGAAGCAGATACTGGGGAACTCCAATTCCAATCTGGAGATGCGAATGCGGTCACCTAGAATGTATCGGAAGCAGAGAAGAACTAGTAGAAAAATCAATCGAAAATATCGACGAATCAATCGAACTACACAGACCATATGTTGATGATGTTCATCTAACTTGCCCACACTGTGGCAAACCAATGACAAGAATTCCAGAAGTTATGGACTGCTGGTTCGACTCAGGAGCAATGCCATTTGCACAGTGGCACTATCCATTTGAAAACAAAGAAATCTTTGATGATAAGCTATTCCCAGCTGACTTCATCTGCGAAGGTATCGACCAGACAAGAGGTTGGTTCTACTCACTAATGGCTATCGCAACATTCATCAAAGGAAAGGCTCCATATAAGAACGTTCTTGTAAATGACCTAATTCTTGACAAAGAAGGCAAGAAGATGTCAAAGTCAAGAGGAAACACAGTTTCACCATTTGAACTATTTGACAAATATGGTGCTGACGCAACAAGATGGTATCTACTTTCAGTATCACCTGCATGGTCACCAACTAAGTTTGACGAAGATGGTCTAATCGATGTAGTGAGCAAGTTCTTTGGAACTCTAAGAAACGTATATAACTTCTTCGTACTATACTCAAATCAGGATGATGTAAAGATGGAAGATGTATTTGTTGACTATGCTAAGAGACCTGAACTTGACAGATGGATTCTGTCAAAATACAACAAGCTAGTTAAAGAAGTAACTGAACACATGGACGGCTACGACCACATGAAGACTGTTCGTGCTGTAACTGATTTTGTTTCAGAAGACCTTTCAAACTGGTACATCAGAAGAGCTAGAAGAAGATTCTACGGCGAGGAAATGACAGAAGATAAGAAGAGCGTATACTCAACTACATACGAAATTCTTGTTGGAGTATCAAAGCTTATCGCACCATTTGCGCCATTCATTTCAGATGAAATTTATACTAAGTTAACTGGTGAGGAAACTGTACATATTGCTGACTTCCCAGTATCAGATGAATCTCTGATTGATGAAAAGGTAGAAGACAGAATGGACCTTGTAAGAACACTTGTAACTCTAGGTAGAGGCACAAGAGAAAAAGAAAGAATCAAGGTTAGACAGCCTCTTCAGGAAGTAATGGTTGACGGAAAATACAAGGCAGTAATCGAAGACTTAGCTGATCTGATAAAGGAAGAACTGAATGTTAAGGAAGTAGTATTTGCTGATGAGCTTGACAAGTTCATGAACTATAGCCTAAAGCCTAACTTCAAGGTTGCAGGTCCTGTTCTTGGTGGAAAGATCAAACTGTTCACAGGCGCTCTTGCAAAAGAAAACCCTGCAGAATTTGTTGCAAAACTCGAAGATGGCGCTGTAGTAATGAATCTTGATGGAGAAGACTTTGAAATTCAGAAGGAATTCGTAGATGTAAGAATCAGCGCAAAAGAAGGCTTTGCTGTAGCGATGGAAAACAATGTATTTACAATTCTAGATACAACTATGACTCCAGAGCTTGTTAAGGAAGGTCTTGCAAGAGAACTTGTATCAAAGGTTCAGCAGATGCGTAAGCAGGAAGATTTCGAAATGATGGATAACATCAACATCTATGTTGATGCAGACGAAGATGTAAAGGCAGCTATTACAGACTTTGCAGATTACATCAAATCAGAAACTCTTGCAAAGGCTATCGAAGAAAAATCAGGTCTTGAAAGCTATGATCTAAATGGTCACAAGACTGGAATTGCAGTAGAAAGAATTTAAGAGTAAACAATATGAAAGACTTGAGAAACCTTACGCTTGGCGAGATGGAAGATTTCGTCAAGGAACTGGGCGAGCCAAAATTTAGGGCGAAACAGGTCTTCAACTGGATTTACAAAGGAGTAACTGACTTCCGGCAGATGCGCAATCTGCCGGAAGTCTTTCAGGTTAAACTGGAGGAAAATTCATTTGTAGGCACTGTAAAACCAGTTCAGATACAGAAATCAAAAACAGATGGAACGCGCAAATATCTTTTCGAGCTGAGTGACGGAAATATGATAGAAAGCGTATTCATGAAATACAAGTTTGGAAATTCTATATGCCTGTCTTCACAGGCGGGCTGCAGAATGGGCTGTAGGTTTTGCGCTTCTACAAGAAAGGGGCTTGAGCGAAATCTTACAGCGGGAGAAATCATATCGCAGCTTATGGCAGCAGAGGAAGATACAGGCGAGAGAATAGGGCATATCGTAATAATGGGAACAGGCGAGCCTTTTGATAATTACGATAATCTATCGAGATTTCTCAGAATTGTAAATGACAAAAATGGTCTTAATATAGGCATGAGAAATATTACTGTATCAACATGTGGGTTAGTTCCAAAGATAGAGCAGTTTGCCCATGATTTTAACCAGGTTAATCTTGCTATTTCGCTTCATGCACCAAATAACCGCATAAGAAGCAGTATGATGCCTGTAAATGACAGTTATTCGATAGAAGAGCTTATTTCAGCCTGCAAGAGATATACAGATATTACAGGGCGCCGTATCACCTTCGAATACACCCTTGTAAACGGTGTAAATGACTCAGACGAGCATGCAGAAGAGCTTTGCAGGCTTCTTTACGGCATGCTTTGCCACGTAAACCTCATACCGCTTAATAAGGTAAATGAGACTGGTTTTGATACTGTAAGTAGACAGAGAGCTCATCAGTTCAGAGAATATCTTGAGACGCGTCACATTCCAGCTACCGTAAGACGTGAGCTTGGAGCAGATATAGATGCTGCATGTGGACAGCTTCGGCTCAACAATGCAAAAAATTAGAAAATTTACTAAATTTGAATTTTATATTGAATAATTCATGGTGTTAGTGTATAATAACTTTAAAATAAACGAATGGAGGACATCATCATGGTTAAATTATTGATTGGACACAAAGGAACAGGCAAAACTAAACAGATGATTGATCTTGCGAATGAGCAGGTAGAAAACAACAAAGGTAGCATAATTTTTATTAATAAGAATTCCAGATTGATGTATGACCTTAAGTACAGAATCAGAGTTGTATGCATGGAAGAATATGAACACATCACAAACTGTGACGAATATATTGGTTTCCTATACGGAATCATCAGTTCAGACCATGATATCGAAACAATTTTTATCGATAGCATTTTAAAACATGCGGATTTCTCATTAGGAGATCTTCCAGAATTCTTAAGCCGTCTAAAAGCTATTTCAAAGAATTATGGAATGGACTTTGTAGTAAGCTTAAGTGCAGAAAGAGAAGAAATGATTGGAGTAGACTTCTCAGAATACGAAGTATTAAACTAATATGTTTCTAAATAGAAAGTGGCTGTGCATATAGTGCAGCCATTTTTCTATTATTACCAAAGTTTGTAGCGACTCATTTTGTTTTACAATAGGATATGATGGGTAGTTAATTAAATAAAAGGACGCTGAAAGGATGTGATAAATTGGAATTTGATATGAAGAATCTTCTGAAGCAAGTAGATAGGGACACGATAGAGGCTTTTTCGCATTCTCATGAGAGTTCTCCTATAGGAAAGCACAGATTTTTTTCTGTTCTTGTTCCTTTTGTTGAAAAGGATGGAAAGCTGCAGCTTTTGTTTGAGCGCAGAGCAAACCATATGGAGTCACAGCCAGGGGAAATATGCTTTCCGGGTGGAAACATGGACGAAGGAGAAAGTCCCCTTGAATGTGCCCTGAGAGAGACTTACGAGGAAATCGGAATTTCAAAAGATGACATAGAAGTCCTCTGTCAAGGAAATACTCTTTACGGATATGCTAATTACACCCTTTACACGCATCTTGCTTTTGTCGATGAGAAAAGCATAGAAAATGCTGTATTATCGAAAGATGAAGTTGATGAGATTTTTACAGTTCCAATCTCGGAGTTTACAGAAGATATTCTTTATGTGTCAAAACAGAAAATTGTAACTAAGCTCGAAAATTTCCCGTATGATCGATATGGAATAGACGAGGATTATTCATGGAGAATCGGCTCGTGGGATATTCCGCTGTATGATGTCTGCGGAGAAAAAATTTGGGGACTTACAGCTAGGATAATATGGGACATATTGCATGAAATTTGTATTTTTTGCTCAAAATTTACTAAATAATGAAAAAGTCCTTTTATTCATGTATAAAGTATACTATAATAGAACTGAACACTAATTTCATTTTTCTTATAATCAAGGAGGAAAAAGATGAAGAAATTATTAGCAGTGGTTCTTTGTCTAGTTGCTTCTGTATGTATGTTTGCATGCGGAGACAAAGAAAGTGATTCATACGAAATCGCTATGATCACAGACAAAGGAACAATCGACGACAAGTCATTTAACCAGGGAACATGGGAAGGAATTAAAGAATTTGCAGAAGAAAATGATAAGACTTACAAGTATTATCAGCCAACAGAGGATTCATATGCTGCAAGAATGGAACAGATTGACCTTGCAGTAAAAGGCGGAGCAAAGATTATTGCTACACCTGGATTCCTATTCGAAGAATGTATCTATGATGCACAGGAAAAATATCCTGACGTAAAATTCATTCTTATCGATGGACGTCCACACGACAAGGACTACAAGAACTTCAAGACTGCTGACAACACAGTTTCAATTCTGTTCGCAGAACAGGAAGCTGGATATCTTGCAGGTTATGCAGCAGTTCAGAACGGTTACACTAAGCTTGGATTCATGGGCGGACAGCCTGTACCTGCTGTAACTCGTTACGGATACGGATTCGTTCAGGGCGCTAATGACGCTGCAGCTGAAAAGGGTATCACAGTTGATATGAAATTCAGCTATGCTGACGGATTCTCTCCATCACCTGAAATTCAGACTAAGGCTGCTGGATGGTATGCTGACGGAACAGAAGTTATCTTCTCATGCGGAGGCGGAATCTACTCATCAATCACAGCTGCTGCTGAAGCTTCAGAAGGAAAAGCTGTTATCGGTGTAGACGTTGACCAGAGCAGCGAATCAGAAACTATCGTTACTTCAGCTATGAAGGGTCTAAAAGTTGCTGTAGTTAAAGAACTTAAGGCATACTATGACGACAAGTTTGCAGGCGGTGAAGATTTAACATTAAGCGCTAAGGACGATGCAGTTGCACTTCCAATGGATACATCAAAGCTTGACAACTTCAGCGAAAAACAGTACAAGAAACTGTTAGAAAAAGTTAAGAAGGGTGAAGTTACAATCCCAACTGACACAGACGCTGAAAAAGCTGATGGTCTAAACGTACCAAACGTAAAGGTTCAGGTAGTAGCTTAATTTATAAAAACTATCTAGATTTAAAAAAACCTATGTAGATAAGTGAATTAGTGAGCTCCAGGGAAACGGTTTTTTAGCCGTTTCCCTCTTTTTTACTGGTAATGATTCTATTGATAGGGTATAATAAAATATGTATAAATATTTGTAAATAGAGGAGATTTATATGGATTACGTTATCGAGATGCTGAATATTACTAAGGAATTTCCTGGTATAAAAGCCAATGATGATATCACCCTTCAGCTGAAAAAAGGGGAAATCCATGCACTGCTGGGCGAAAATGGCGCAGGCAAGTCAACTTTGATGAGCGTGCTGTTTGGTATGTACCAGCCAGAAAAGGGCATTATCAAAAAGAATGGTCAGGAAGTAAAAATCAAAGACCCTAACGATGCTAATGCTCTGGGCATTGGAATGGTTCATCAGCACTTTAAACTGGTGCAGAATTTTACAGTACTTCAGAATATTATTCTGGGTGCAGAAGACACAAAACATGGTTTTCTTAAGCTTGACAATGCAAGAAAGAAAATCATGGATCTTTCAAACGCATACGGACTTAAGATTGATCCGGATGCTTTAATCGAAGATATCACTGTAGGTATGCAGCAGAGAGTTGAAATTCTCAAGATGCTGTACAGAGACAACGAGATTCTGATTTTTGACGAGCCGACAGCGGTTCTGACACCTCAGGAAATCGAAGAGCTAATGAAAATAATGAAAAACCTCGCAGCAGAGGGTAAATCAATTCTTTTCATCACTCACAAACTGAACGAAATCAAAGCAGTAGCTGACAGATGTTCCGTACTGAGAAAGGGAAAATACATCGGCACTGTTGATGTTAAAACAGCAACAAAAGAAGAAATGTCCGAAATGATGGTAGGACACAAGGTTAACTTCATCGTTGACAAGGAAGAGGCTAAGCCAGGCGAAAAAGTATTAGAAGTAAAGAATCTGAGTGTGGATAGTAAGTCTAGCGGCAAAAAACTTGTTAACAATGTATCTTTTGACGTGCGCGCAGGAGAAATTGTATGTATAGCAGGTATTGACGGAAACGGACAGTCAGAGTTAGTCTATGCGCTTACAGGTATGGGTCCTATGTCAAGTGGCTCCATAAAGCTAAACGGCAAGGAAATAAGCAAAGAAAGCATTAGACAGAGAAATCTTGACGGTGTTTCTCATATTCCAGAAGACAGACACAAGGACGGTCTTGTGCTCGAGTATACTCTAGGTCAGAACCTTGTTCTAAAGGATTATTTTAAACCAGAATTCCAGAAGAACGGTTTCATTAATTTCAAAAAAGTAGAAGAGTATTCTAGCAGACTTATTGAGCAGTATGATGTCAGAAGTGGCCAGGGAACTAAGACTATTACAAGAAGTATGTCAGGAGGAAACCAGCAGAAGGCTATTATTGCAAGAGAAATTGAGGAGGATCCTGAAATTCTTATTGCAGTTCAGCCGACAAGAGGTCTTGATGTAGGTGCTATAGAGTACATTCACAAGCAGCTCGTAGCTCAGAGAGACAAGGGCAAGGCAGTTTTACTTGTATCCCTTGAACTTGATGAGGTTATGAATGTAAGTGACAGAATTTTAGTTATCTACGAGGGGGAAATTGTAGCTGACTTAAATCCGAAGGATATTACAATTAAAGAGCTTGGTCTTTATATGGCCGGTTCAAAGAGAGATGAGGTGCAGGCATGAGATCAAAATTAGATAGAATTATGAAAAGTGATGCCTTTAACAGCACAGCATCATCTATTTTCGCAATACTAATCGGTCTTGCTGTAGGATTTGTTATTCTTCTTGTATCAAATCCATCAAGTGCAGCAAGAGGATTTTCAACTATGTTATTTGGTGTAATCGATGCCGGCGGACGAGGCATGGGACAGGTTCTGTACTTTGCAACACCGCTGATTATGACAGGTCTTTCTGTAGGCTTTGCTTTTAAGACAGGTCTATTTAACATCGGTGCATCAGGACAGTTTATAATGGGAGCTGTAACAGCTATTTATGTAGGTGTTCACTGGACATTCCTTCCTGCTCCATTCCACTGGATTGTAGCACTTATTATGGCTACAATTGTAGGCGGAATCTGGGGACTTATTCCAGGACTTCTCAAGGCTTACCTGAATGTACATGAGGTAATTGCCACAATTATGATGAACTATATCGGAATGTATCTTTGTAACTACCTAACAAAGACATACGTGTTTGACCCTACAAAGAACATGTCATGTGACGTTGCAAAAACTGCAGAGCTTCCAAAAGCAGGTCTAGATAGAATCTTCTCGACCTCAACAGGAGGATATGTAGACGCCTCAATTGTAAATATCGGTATAATTATTGCTATTTTAGTAGCAATTCTCATCTACGTTATAATGGAAAAAACTACATTTGGCTATGAGCTAAAGGCTGTAGGCCATAACCCTAATGCAAGTAAGTACGCAGGAATCAACGAAAAGAGAAATATCGTTCTTTCTATGACTATTGCAGGAGCTCTTTCCGGTCTAGGCGGAGGACTTCTATATCTATCAGGTCCATCAGGAAGACATATAAACGTAGTTGATGAACTTGCAGCAGAAGGATTTAACGGTATCCCTGTTGCACTTCTAGGACTTTCAAATCCTATAGGTATCATATTTGCAGCTTTATTTATTTCATACCTGAACCAGGGTGGTACATATCTGCAGATGATGAACTACATCCCTGAAGTTATCGACATGATTATTGCTGTAATCATCTACTTCAGTGCCTTTGCTTTGATCTTCAGAAAAATCGTTCCTTCTATTATTAGAAAACGCGAAGAGAAAAAGGGAAAGTCAGCAAATGTTAACGCAGAAGATGGAGGTGAAAAATAATGGATGTATTATATCTACTTGTTCAGCAGACAATGTTTTTCGCAATTCCGCTTCTAATCGTAGCTTTGGGCGGCATGTTCACAGAACGTGGCGGAGTTACAAATATTGCTCTTGATGGATGTATGATTATGGGTGCATTCTCAGGAATATTCTTTATCAATCAGATGCAGGATACTATGAGCGGACAGGGTCTTTTGATTCTTGCATGTCTTGTAGCTGCAGCAGTAGGCGGAGTGTTCTCACTTTTCCTTGCATACTCAGCAATCAACATGAAGGCTGACCAGGTTATCGGTGGTACTGCTCTTAACCTTATCGCACCGGCTTTTGCTATCTATGCTGCAAGAAGCTGGCAGGCAAACGGCGTTCAGCAGATTACATTTTCAAACACTTTCAGAATTAGCAAAGTGCCTGTGCTCGGTGACATTCCTGTTATCGGCAAGATGTTCTTCTGCAACTGCTACCTAACAACACTGATCGGTATAGTTATTCTGATTATATCAATCATAGTTATTTACAAGACTAGATTCGGACTGAGACTACGTTCATGCGGTGAACACCCACATGCAGCAGACTCAGTTGGTATCAATGTTTATAAGATGAGATATGCAGGCGTAATTATCTCAGGTATTCTTGGAGGTCTTGGTGGTGTAGTATTTATCATTCCTACATCAACAAACTTCAATGCAACTGTAGCAGGATACGGATTCCTTGCTCTTGCAGTACTGATTTTTGGTCAGTGGAAGCCTGTAAGAATTGCACTTGCTTCTATATTCTTCGGTTTCATGAAAGCAATAGCGGCAGCGTACAACGTTGTTCCTGTTCTTTCTGACTTACCGATTACAAGTGAGTTCTACAAGATGATTCCATTCATCGCAACACTGATAGTACTTGCTTTCAGTTCAAAAAAATCTCAGGCTCCAGCAGCTGTTTCAGTTCCTTACGACAAGGGAAGCAGATAAAGAGCAGATATCAGAGAGACCTGAGAAGGTCTCTCTTTTGACTACTTATATGACACCGTAGATATGACTGCGGGAAAATCAGATGTTAGTTATTTATAGAAAATAGTTGGCTGCAAAATCCCACGTATTTTTACTGCAGCCTTAATATGGGAATTTTATACGGAAAGTAGATTTAGTTTATGTTTTTACCAGTTACAAAACAGGAAATGAAAAATAGAGGATATGAGCAGGCTGACTTTGTTATCGTTACAGGCGATGCCTATGTCGACCATCATTCCTTTGGTACTGCAATTATTGGAAGACTTCTCGAAAGCTGCGGATATAAAGTGTGTGTTCTTCCTCAGCCTGATTATAAATCATGCGAGGATTTCAGACGCTTTGGTAGACCGAGACTAGGATTTTTGATTAACAGCGGTACAGTTGACTCAATGGTCAATAATTACTCAGTTTTTAAACACAGAAGAAAGAAAGACGAATATTCTCCTGGCGGCGTTGCCGGAGGAAGACCAGACCGTGCTGTAATCGTCTATAGTAACAGGGCAAGAGAGGCCTACAAGGATGTTCCTGTAATAATAGGTGGAATTGAGGCAAGCTTAAGACGTCTTGGTCACTACGATTACTGGAGCGATAAAGTTAGAAAGTCAATTCTTCTAGACTCTAAGGCAGACCTTCTTATTTATGGAATGGGAGAGTGTGCAATTCTTGAAATTGCAGAAAGTCTTGAGGCTGGAATAGATATAAAGGATATAACATGGATAAAAGGTACCTGCTACAGGACTTCACATATAGATATGGATGATGAGACAGTCTGCCTACCTTCTTTTGATGAGATTACATCATCAAAGGAAAAGTACTGCGAAAGCTTCAAAATAGCATATAACAACAATGACTATCTCACCGGAAAAAGACTTGTTGAAAAATATTCTGATACGCTTTATGTTGTTCAGAACGTACCACAGCCACCTCTTGAGCAGGATGAACTTGATCATATTTATGAGATGCCATTTGAAAATGAAGCACATCCGATTTACAAGAAGGATGGAGATATACCGGCGTTTCGCGAGATTAAGTTTTCTATCGTAAGCAGCAGAGGATGCTTCGGTGGTTGTAGTTTTTGTGCTATTACATATCATCAGGGACGACAGGTAAGAAGCAGAAGCGCAAGCTCGATTGTAGAGGAAGCAAAGAAGCTCACGGAGAAGCCTGATTTCAAGGGATACATCCATGATGTTGGCGGACCTACAGCAAACTTTAGGGCTCCTGCATGTAAAAAACAACTTAAGGCTGGTGTCTGCAAGGACAAGGACTGCCTGTATCCAGGTGTATGTCCTAATATGGAAGTTTCACATAAAGATTATCTGGATGTTCTACGAAAGGTCAGAGGGATTGATGGAGTTAAAAAGGTTTTCATCAGATCTGGTATACGTTATGACTATCTGATGGCTGACCCTAATAGACAGGAGTTCTTGGACGAATTATGCAAATATCATGTAAGCGGAACTCTGAAGGTTGCACCTGAGCATATTTCGGATAACGTTCTATACTATATGCGAAAACCCGAAAAGCGCGTTTTTACAAGCTTTGTTAATGCATACAAGAAAACAAACGAAAAGCTTGGACTTAAGCAGTATCTGATTCCGTACCTTATCAGCTCTCATCCTGGAAGCAGCTTAGATGATGCTGTTGAACTTGCGCTGTTTCTCAAGGAGTATGGTTTTGTTCCAGATCAGGTGCAGGATTTTTATCCTACGCCAGGCACACTTGCAACGTGTATGTATTATACGGAAATGGATCCTTTCACAGGAAAGCATGTTTATGTTGCAAAGAATTTAGAAGAAAAGAAGATGCAAAGAGCACTTATGCACTATAACAAGCCTGAGAACAGAAATCTAGTGATAAAAGCCCTTAATCGCGCGGGTCGTCCAGATCTTATCAATGTACTTTTGGGACCAGGACGTAACAGAAAAGGAGAAAAAAATGAGTCTGGTAAGAGAACTGAACAGAATTTTAAGAGCAGGAAAAAAGCAGTACGAAAACGCTAGAAAATCTGCTAAGACAGATATTCAGAAGATGCTGAAGGATTCCGATGCGGGAACTTTGAACGGTTCTATAGATGGACTGAAGATTTCTGAGGTAATTAGGGGAAGTGGACTTCTCTCAGGAAACCCAGATGATAATCTTCTGATTCATGGTGACAACAAAAAAATAATGGCGCTTCTTGCAGAGGACGAAAAATATATGGAAAAAATCAATATGATATATATTGATCCTCCGTTTTTTTCGAAGACAGACTATGATGCTGTAATAAAAGCAGCTGGCGAGAATATTAAGCACAATGCCTATAAGGATAGATGGAGCCTAGGAATGGGTGAATATCTGAAGATGCTCGCTGCAAGGCTTTATCTAATGAAGGATCTTCTTGCAGATGATGGCCTTATATGGCTTCACCTTGACTGGCATGCGACTCACTATGCAAGACTTATGATGGATGAAGTCTTTGGCGAGGAAAATTTTGTTAATGAAATAATTTGGCAGTATAAGTCCGGTGGAAGCAGCAAAAAACATTTTGCAAGAAAGCATGATAATATACTCGTATATTCCAAATCAAAGAAATACAGCTTTTATCCACAGGAGGAAAAGTCCTACAACAGACAGCTTAAGCCTTATCGTTTTAAAGGTGTCAAAGAATACAAGGATGATATTGGCTGGTACACTATGGTTAACATGAAGGATGTATGGAATATAGATATGGTAGGCAGAACCTCTGCTGAGAGAACTGGATATGCGACCCAAAAGCCGGAGCAGCTTCTTAGAAGAATTATTGCTTCCTCAACAAAAGAAGGCGATATCTGTGCCGACTTTTTCTGCGGAAGCGGAACTCTTGGTGCAGTAGCATCAGAGATGGGTCGAAAATTTATACTGTGCGATACAGGTCGCCTTGCAATAGAGACAACACTTGCTCGACTGACAAAAGGCGAATCTTCATTCACAGTATACGAAAGCAAACAGACAAAAAAATCTAACCTTAAGGCAAAGATAAGATTCAGTGTTGACGATGGAAATCTATCTGACAAAAAGCTTGCAACTATAGAAATCAGAGGCCTTAGAATAAGGGACCTTGGAGAAATCGACGATGCCCAGCTAGAAAAGGTATGGGATATTATAGAAGACAAGCCTTTAGAGCTGATTTCTTCTTGGAGCGTGGATTTTAATTACAACGGAAGTGTCCACTGTCCACAGGCGATTATTCTAAGAGAGAAGGGTGTTTTGGAATCAAAGTGCCAGCAGCTTGTCAACGAAGGTGACGAAATTTCTATCAAAATTACTGATATCTTTGGTAATAATCAGTTTATTAATTATACAGTCTGAGACAGGAGGTAAACAATGGGAAAATATCAGTGCACAGTTTGCGGATGGATTTTTGATGAAGAAAAAGAAGGATATCCATTTTCTGAACTAAAAGAATGTCCTCTATGCAAGGCAGGTCCAGACAGATTTGAAATCTTCAAAGAAGAATCGGAAGAAACTTCAGATGATGATGGAGAATCTGACATTGCATACGACAAAGCAACCGCAAGAACCGACGAAAAAATGAGATATATGAAAGAAATTCATATGATGGCTCAGAGCGGAAAATCCATTGATTCGGCTATGGCAACGCAGATGCCAATGCCTTCATGGGATGATGTTTTGATTCTCGGAGCACAGCTGAATCCGTGTCCGTTAGATGATGACGCATTCGTAGATCTGAAAACAGTTATCGGAAAATCAGCAAGAAAGCCTATGGAGCTTGACATGCCGGTATATATTTCCCATATGTCATTTGGCGCTCTTTCTAAAGAAGCAAAGACTGCTCTTTCTAAAGAAGCAAAGACTGCTCTTTCTATGGCAAGTGCAGAGCTAAAGACAGCAATGTGCAGTGGTGAGGGCGGAATTTTACCAGAAGAAAGAAATGCTGCATATAAATATATTTTCGAATATATTCCAAATGAGTATAGTGTTACAGATGAAAATCTAAAAAACGCTGATGCAATAGAAATCAAAATAGGTCAGGGAACAAAACCTGGCATGGGCGGACATCTTCCTGGTGATAAGGTGACACCTGAAATTGCAAAGATAAGAGGCAGAAATCCAGGAGATGATATTCAGAGCCCTTCGAGATTTCCGGGTATAACGACAAAAGAAGACCTAAAGGAGCTTGTTGAAAGACTCAGAAGCAGATCAGAAGGGCGCCCTATCGGTATAAAGATTGCTGCAGGCCGAATTGAAAGAGACCTTGAATACTGCGTTTATGCCGGATGCGATTTTGTTACAATTGATGGAAGGGGAGGAGCTACAGGTTCAAGTCCATTCTTCCTAAAAGAGGCATCGACTGTTCCTACACTTTATGCGTTAAGCCGCGCAAGACGATATCTTGACTGCGCAAATGCAGATATAGACCTTGTAATTACAGGAGGACTTAGGGTTTCATCTGACTTTGTCAAAGCAATTGCTATGGGAGCAGATGCAGTAGCTGTTGCAACAGCGCCTCTTATGGCTCTAGGCTGCCAGCAGTACCGTATATGCGGAAGCGGAAATTGTCCTGTGGGAATTGCTACACAGGATGAGGAGCTTAGAAAGAGACTTGATGTGAACGTAGGAGCAAAGAGAGTTTCAAACTATCTCAAGGTTTGCAGAGAAGAAATGAAAACATTTGCAAGAGTAATTGGAAAGAAAAATATCCATGATATAAACTATGATGATATCGTGACAACGAGCAGGGAGATATCTGAGTTTACAGACATCAAACACTGTTAGCAAAAGGACTATAAAAAAGAGGGGTGAGTTTTTCACCCCTCAAATTTTTTAGCTATATTAAAGGCCAAGACCTAGGCCGAAGTTGTCTTTTACTCTCTGAAGAGTTTTCTGTGCAATAGCATTTGCACGTTCGCTGCCGTCCTTTAAAATGTTGATAAGCTCTTCTGAATGTCTGATTTCCTCGTATCTTGCTTTGATTGGAGCAAGTGCATCTACTGTTACTTCTACAAGATCTTTCTTGAAATCTCCGTAGCCTTTTCCTTCGTATTCAGCTTCTAATGTCTCGATTGATTTTCCAGATAGAACACTGTAAATGTTCAGAAGGTTACTGATGCCAGGCTTATTTTCCACATCGAATCTGATGATTCCCTCTGAGTCAGTAGTAGCCTTCATGATTGACTTTTTAATCTTTGAAGGTTCATCGAGAAGTGAGATTCTGCTGTGAACGTTTTCTGCGGATTTACTCATCTTCTGTGAAGGGTCATCAAGCGCCATGATTCTTGCGCCTTCTTTCATGTATCTACCTTCAGGAACAACAAAAGTCTTTTTGCGTGTATTGTTAACTCTTGTTGCAAGGTCTCTTGTAAGCTCGATATGCTGCTTCTGATCGTTTCCTACAGGAACGATGTTAGTATCGTATAGAAGGATATCTGCAGCCATTAGAACAGGGTATGTCAGAAGACCTGTAGGCGCAGATTCTTTGTTCTGGCTCTTTGCCTTGTACTGAGTCATTCTGAAAAGCTCACCTGTGTATGAGCAACATGTAAGAATCCATGAAAGCTCTGCATGTCCTGGAACATCGGACTGAACAAATACGATTGATTTCTCAGGGTCAACGCCTACAGCAAGATACAGTGAAGCAACGTCTAATATATGTTCTCTAAGTGCTTTCGGGTCCTGCGGTACTGTAATTGCATGCTCGTCAACGATGCAGTACAGACACTCGTGGTCGTTCTGTAAATCTACAAACTGTCTAAGTGCACCCAGGTAGTTTCCAAGGTGAATGTTTCCTGTTGGCTGAATGCCGGAAAATACTCTTTTCATTATATAACCTCGCTTTAAATAAATAGTCTCGTATTTTGTGTGGTTAAACAATAAAACCATACTATATTTAACTTTATCACATAGGTTTAGTTTAGTCAAACTTAATTTTGGGTAGGCTATTTGACAGCTTTGTCAAAAATATGTTATTCTATTTTAATAGATATAACGCAAGAGGTGAAAAAATGAACGGCTATAAAAAGGACTATAAATTAGAAAAAAAGTTCTACCAGTTTGAAAATCTCAGAGAGCTTCTGAGGGTTTCTTCCGAAAAATTTCCGGAAAAGACTGCATTTGTAACAAAGATAAAAAATAAAGAAACAAAAGAAGTAAACTATATCAACACAACATATAAAAATTTATTTGATTCCATGAACAGCCTCGGAAGTAGTCTTCACAAGATGGGATATACTGATTCTGTGATTGCTGTCTTAGGTGAAAACAGCTATAAATGGTGCTTGGCATATTTTACAATTGCCTGCGGTCTTGGCACTGTAGTTCCTTTGGATAAGATGCTTCAGAAGGACGAGATTATAAGCTGTCTTGTAAGAAGCCATTCAAAAGCTATTTTCTGCGACAAGAAGCATTATGGGCTTATCAAAGAAATTATAGATGAAAAGTCAACGGAGCTTGAGCTTGTAATTGCACTTGATTTCGAAGATGATCAGATTCCTGCTGTACATAGTCTTATAGATGAAGGCCAGAATCTTACAGCTTCGGGCTATACAGGATATACTGATGCGCCAATAGATGCTGATGCTGCAAGATTCCTTTTATTCACATCGGGAACTACTCAGCAGTCAAAGGCTGTTATGCTTTCTCACAGAAATTTCATGAGCTGTAACTATGGCATGAACTGCGAGGAGTTATTCTTTGAAGATGACGTTAACATGATGATTCTTCCGCTTCATCATTGCTATGGAATGTCAGGGCTTCTTACATTCCTGTCACAGGGCATGAAAAACGTATTCTGTGACGGTCTAAAATATGTTGCCGCAAATCTAAAGGAATACGAAGTATCTGTAATTATGAGTGTACCTCTTCTTCTGGAGAACATGTACAAGAAGGTGAACAAAGCTATTGCAAAGCAGGGTATGGAAAAGAAGGTTCAGACAGGACTCAAAATCTGTGCTGCTGCTGACAAGATTGGTATCAACCTAAGAAGAAAAGTTTTTAAACCTATAATTGAACAGCTAGGCGGAAAACTGAGATTTATAATCAACGGTGCTGCAGCTCTTGATCCTGAGGTATCAAGAGGCTTCAACGAGTTTGGAATTCTAACAGTTCAGGGCTATGGACTTACAGAGACTGCACCTACAATTGCAAGTGAAACTTACAGATATCTGAAACCAGGTTCTGTAGGAAAGCTGATGCCAAATGTAGAGGGCAAAATCATAGACAAAAATGACGAGGGTGTTGGAGAACTTATCGTTCGTGGAGAAAACGTAATGCTTGGTTACTATGATAATCAGGAGGCTACAGACGAAATTCTTCAGGATGGATGGCTTCATACAGGTGATCTTGCATATTTTGATGAGGATGGATATCTATTTATCTGTGGACGCAAAAAGAATGTTATTGTAATGAAGAACGGCAAGAACGTTTTCCCAGAAGAAATAGAGAACAATATAAACCTTATCCCATACGTATCAGAGAGCATGGTTTTCACAAGAAACAAAGTAAATGATGTAGTTCTTTGGGCTAAAATAGTATACGATAAAGAATATCTGAGAGAAAACAATATGACTTTGGATGATCTTAAGCAGAAGCTCGATGAAGACATGGACAAAATCAATGCATCTATGCCTGCATATAAGATGATAAAGAGATACTATCTTTCAGATGTTCCTACAATAAAAACAACTACTCAGAAGACAAAGAGAAACGAAGAAATCAAAGTAATCGAAAAAGAAATCGAAAATATGGATATGAGATAGGATAAAATCCCCGGAAAGCATTGCTTTTTCCGGGGATTTTATTCAGGAATTTATTATAGGATTTTTATAAGCTCTGAGATGTCGGTTATAAGGTAATTTGCATCATCAAGTTCACCTTTTTCTGGAAAACCATAGAGACATCCTATAGACAACAGATTATGTTTAAATGCAACCTCAAGATCTGCGTATCTATCACCGACGACTGCATAATTGCCGGGGAAATCACTTCTTATTGTATTGAAAATCTCATGTTTTGGAATATATCCAAAGCTTTCTGCTGCATAAAACTCATCGAAGTATCTGTCAAGTTGAAAACTTTCCATATGGAGCTTTCTGTATTCAGATGTGCAGTTACTCAGTATGATAAGTCTGTGGTCTTTTTCTTTTAGAAATTCAAGGGTTGTTGTGACATTATCATATAGCTTTGATTTACCAAGTCTTACGAGTCTTGCCATTTCATCTCCCGTGATTTTAACAGCTTTGTTTAAAGCTTTTTCGTCGATTTCGGGAACTTCGCTTTTCCATGCATCGACTGGCGTTACGCCAAGATATCCTGTAATCTTACTTTCTTCAAGCTTTTTTGGCTGTGCATATCCACGAAGGGCGAGATAGTCATATGCTTTCTGAAACCCTCGGCAGTATATATATGCAGTATCGTGAAGTGTTCCATCATAATCAAAGATAATATTCATCTGGTATTAGCCTTCAATTTCTTTCATCAAGTTAACCATTTCAATTGCGCTACATGCACAGTCATAGCCTTTGTTTCCGGCTTTTGTTCCGGCTCTTTCGATTGCTTGCTCGATTGTGTCAGTTGTAAGGACGCCAAACATTACTGGGATTGTATTTTCTAGTGAAACGTGGGCGATTCCTTTTGATACTTCTGAACAAACATAATCATAATGAGATGTGGTTCCTCTGATTACAGCACCAAGGCAAATAACTGCATCGTATTTTCCGCTCTTTGCCATTTTAGACGCAATTAGTGGAATTTCAAATGCGCCAGGACACCAAGCAACTGAGATGTCGCAGTCTTCTACATTGTGTCTTTTTAGGGCATCTAGAGCGCCACCGAGAAGCTTTGATGTTATAAATTCATTAAATCTTGCGCATACGATACCTACTTTGATTCCTTCTGATACTAGTTTTCCTTCGTAAATGTTCATCTTTTAGTCTCCTTTTGTGTTAGTCATTTTTTATTTTCATCATTTTGATTTAGTAGCATGTAATGTGACCCATTTTTTCCTGCTTTGTTTTTAGGTAGAATAAATCGTTTGCAGTCGCTGGCATCTGGATTGGAACTCTTTCTTTGATTTCCATTCCGAATTCGTTTAGCTCATAAACTTTTAGAGGGTTATTTGTTAGAAGTCTCAGTGTCTTTGCCCCTAGGTCTCTTAGAATCTGGGCTCCAATATAGTATTCTCTCATATCACCATCAAAGCCGAGAGCAAGGTTTGCCTCAAGTGTGTCCATTCCCTGGTCCTGAAGCTCGTATGCTTTTAGCTTATTTACAAGGCCTATGCCGCGTCCTTCCTGTCTCATGTAAAGTAGGATTCCGCGTCCTTCCTTTTCTATCTGCTGCATAGCTGATGCAAGCTGCTGGCCGCAGTCACACTTTGTTGAACCAAAAGCATCGCCAGTGAGGCACTCTGAGTGTACTCTGCAGAGAAGATTTTCACCGTTTCCTATATCACCTTTGACTAGAGCGATATGATGTTCACCGTTTAATTTATTGATGTAACAATGAGCCTTGAAATCTCCGAATTTTGTAGGAAGCTTTGTTATTGCAACACTTTCTACTAGGTTGTCATAGTGTTTTCTGTACTGCTGAAGAGCTTTTATAGAAATGAATTTGATGTCGTATTTATTTGCAAGCTTTTTTAAGTCGCCTGTTCTCATCATACTTCCGTCATCGTTCATGATTTCGCAGCAAAGTCCGCATTCTCTGAGTCCTGCAAGCTTCATTAGGTCGACTGTAGCTTCTGTGTGTCCATTTCTTTCTAGGACTCCGCCTGATTTTGCTAGGAGAGGGAACATATGTCCAGGTCTTCTGAAGTCAGATGGCTTTGCATCTTCTGAAACTGTCATTCTTGCAGTAAGGCCTCTTTCGACAGCAGAGATTCCTGTTGTAGTGTCTACATGGTCGATTGAAACTGTAAAAGCTGTGCGGTGGTTATCTGTATTGTAGTTTACCATCTGAGGAAGTCCGAGTTTTTCTACGTATTTTTCGCTCATTGGCATGCATATAAGGCCTTTGCCGTGTACTGCCATGAAATTTACGTTTTCTGTTGTAGCAAATTCTGCTGCGCAGATAAAATCACCTTCGTTTTCTCTATCTGGATCGTCTGTAACTAGGATAATTTTGCCCTGACGAAGGTCTTCTAATGCTTCTTCTACTGTGCTGAATCTAAAATCTTCCATTGTTCTGTTCTCCTTTTAAAATCCGTTTTCTAGTAAAAATTCTTTTGTAATTTTGCTTGTTTTCTTTTCTTTTTCCAAAGTGTTAGGTGTATCAAAGCCCATAAGCTTTTCGATGTATTTTGCTACGCAATCATTTTCAAGATTGACTATGTCGCCAGGCTTTTTATATGCTAGCACTGTTTCGCTTAATGTGTGGGGGATGATTGAAACGCTGAATCCGCTCTCATCTGTCTCTGCTACTGTTAGGCTTATTCCGTCTATTGTTATAGAGCCTTTCATTATCACATATTTCATAATCGAGGCGGGAGCGTCTATTCTGTACCAGTATGCGTTGTCATCTTTTGTTATTTTCTTTACGGTTCCAGTTCCATCGATGTGTCCACTTACTATATGGCCGCCAAAGCGTCCGCCGCATAGCATGGCCCGTTCTAGGTTGACGTGGCTTCCTGCTCTAACAGACCCAAGAGATGACCGATTTAAGGTTTCGTGCATTATATCTGCTGTGAATCCGCTTTTATTAACTGTTGTTGCTGTGAGGCAAACACCGTTTACAGCGATGCTGTCTCCGACTTTTACATCATCCATTATCTTCGTGCATCTTATTGATACCGAGGCACTGTGAGTTCCGTAAATAATTCCTTTTACGGTTCCAATCTCTTCAACTAGTCCTGTGAACATGGCAAAACCTCACTTTCTATAAGTATGTCTTCTCCGCTTGCAGTTACATTTTTTATTTTCATCCGAAACGCATCAGCTGGTAGTTTAACGCCAGGTCCAGATACAGGAGATGTTGCACTTTTTCCTCCGAAAATCTTTGGAGCAACATATGTGTGGACTTTGTTCACTATACCGGCTTCAAGAAATGCCCAGTTAAGTGTTCCGCCTCCTTCAAGGAGAATACTGTCGATATTCATATCTCCTAGGATATTCATAAGTTCATCTAAATCTATTTTGCCGTTTTTTTCGCAGACACCGATTACAGTAATTCCAAGATTTTCAAGTTCTAAGGCTTTTTCTGAATTAGCAAAGTCTTTTAGACAGGCGACAATGGTCTTAACTGATTTTGCAGTATTTGCAATCTTAGAATCAGTAGGTAGTCTTAGGTGGCTATCACATACAATACGTATAGGATTTTTGCCTCCTTGTAGCCTGCATGTAAGGAGTGGGTCATCTTTTAGCACTGTACCGATTCCCACGCAGATGCCTGTGAGACAGTTTCTGTATTCGTGGACCTTTGATCTTGATATTTCGCCTGAAACCCATTTCGATTCGCCTGTTACAGTAGCAATTTTTCCGTCAAGGGTCATGGCATATTTCATAAGAACAAAGGGTCTAGCCGTTTTGATATAGTGAAAGAATATTTCGTTAAGGGAGTCGCATTCTTCTTTCATGAAATCACAGACTACCTCAATTCCTGCTTCCTGAAGCTTTTTTATACCTTCACCAAAGACAAGTGGATTTGGATCTCCTGAACCGATTACGACTTTTGCAAGTTTTTTTTCTATAATTATGTCAGTACAGGGAGGTGTTTTTCCATGATGACAGCAGGGTTCTAAAGTGACATACATGGTTGCGCCTTCTGCGTCATCGATTTTATTCAGAGCATTTCTCTCTGCGTGATATCCTCCGTACTGCTCATGGTAGCCTTCACTTATTATTTTTCCATCGCGCACAACAACGGCGCCAACGAGGGGATTTGGTGATACACGTCCTATTCCTTTTTTTGCTAGCTCTATTGCTCTAGACATGTAAAATTTGTCGTTCATAATTTGTCTAACCTCACATTCAAAATAAAAAGCCCTGATTACGGAATCAGGGCTCATGCAAAAATATCGCAATAATGTTAAGTTATGTATGTAGAAAGAGGCATTTAAAATACATAAACTTAATAAAAAACCTGAAAACATAAGTTTTCAGGGTATAAGTACAAAAAATACGATAAATTATATCTTCTTCCATCTAGACTATACTATCGGTTTCGGAATTACACCGAATCATGCATTACGCTCGCGGACTTTACCGCCGGTCGGGAATTTCACCCTGCCCTGAAGATTAGCTTTATTAAATTAGCTTCATTCTATACCTGAATAATTTTTTTGTCAAATAGATTTTTAAAAATTTTTTATGTTGACAGGGGAAAATTTTGATGGTAAATTATTACTGTAAAATAATGTAAAAAAGTGAAAGGACGGCTCAAACAGCTTGGTTCAAGGAGAAAGAATAATGGAAAATAGCAAAGTCAGATGGCGAATCAGATGGGTGATGATTATTTTTTTTATTGCAGTAGCGGTACTTGCAGTAGTAATATCTTGCAAAGGTGTCGGCAGTGCAGGTTCTAAAAAGCCAGAGCATGGTAATACTGTGTGTATTGAGTCAGGACTTATCTGTTTTGGTGAGGAAGGCAAAGACTTATATTCAAAGCTTATAGCCGGTGGAGCTTCTGATGTGTTAGATGAAAATAACAAGAAAAATGGTAAAGACTACGGTAGTGCCAAAACTAATTTTAATTCTACAGGAAATTTAAATTCGGAATTTTCTATGGGTGGCTATAATGACCTAGTTCACCCGGGGAATACCTCTGGAAACGTGATGAATTCAATGGGAGCACCAGACTCCTTACCTGATAAAGATCACACGGGAGCACCGCAGTTTCAGGAGCCTACCAAGAAGAAAATATGGATTGTCGATAAACCTGCATGGACGGAAAGTATAAGTGTTCCTATCTATTCGTCAAGACCTACATGGTTCATATGGTTTAAGGATGGAAGTCGAAAAACATATTACGATAAGGATGAATGGATAAATGACTGCAAGTATGCTCCCGATGTTTCACAGTGGGGGAGAGGAAAGAGCGAGACATATATTTCTGGATATGAGGAAAAGATAATTGAGCATCCTGAGGAGGGACACTGGGAATATAGATAAATACATAAGATACTTGTTACTAGCAGCCTTAATGGGCTGTTTTTTTAGTAAACTTTTTTAGTTATAAGGAAAGGAGAAAACATGAAAAAGAAAAAATCAAGGTTGAAAAAGTTTTTAACCGGACTTCTGTCTGTTGTGATGATTCTTTCTGGCGTGCTTACGGCATTTGCCGGTATTGGAACTGTAACAGATAGAAGGCAGATTGTTCTCGAAGGCGGAAGCACTACGTGGTCTTTTGTTGTAAAAGATGCTGATGGCAGGCTTGACGGAACATGTATGGATCCAAAAAACCAGATGATTCCAGCAGGAGGCCAGACTGCGGACTTTGAGCTGCTTCCAAAGGCTAGCAGGTTAGCAAAGCTAGCCTATATCGGCTCCAAAGAGTTTCGTACAGATGTACAACAGTATGCTGTAGGAAGAGCAGCTGCATATATCGCAGGATATATTCCATACAACAATTACAATTACTACACAGTTGTAAACAGTCTTATAGAAAGAAGTAAGACTGCCGTTGTTCCTGATAATTTTGAGGCTTATATAGTTAAGCCGACAAACGGAGCACAGAAAATTATTGCCTGGCGTAACAAACCTGAAGGAAGCATACAGGTAAAAAAGGGGATAAGTGAAAATGCTCATCTTGTAAATGAATGTAAAGGAAATTATTCTCTTGCTGGTGCGATTTATGGTGTTTACAAAACAAACCAAGATGCACAGTCAAATAGAAATAGGCTACTAACTCTTACAACAAAAGAAGATGGAGTTACAGAAAGAGTCTCAATAAACGCAGGGGATTATTTTGTTAAAGAGATATCGGCTCCTCCATGTTTTGATATTGACCCTAAGATTTATCCTGTGAAGGTTCCATCTGGAAATCTTGTAGTTGTTAAATCAAATGATGCTCCGTTATTTGACCCTCTTGGAATTACGATTAGAAAAAAAGCCCAGGAGGGAACAGACTCAAATCTATCACTAGAAGGAGCAGAGTATACGGTTAGATACTACAAGGAATTTTTAGATGGTGAATCTGTAAAACAAGCAAAGGCATTCAGAACATGGATTTTTAGAACTGATAAAAACGGTGAAATCAGGATGTGGGATGAATGGAAAATTGGAGGAGATGAGTTATTCAAAGAAGAAGATGGAACTATAGCAGGAATTTTCGGAACTTACACATTTGAAGAAACAAAGGCTCCGGCAGGATTTGCAAAAACAGAAGGTCTTGTTTCGATTCAGCAGATTAGACCGGATCAGGTAAATATGAATCCACACAAAACAGTGCTTAAGGATGTGACTGACATAGAAAAACCTCAGACTGTATCTATTATTTTGAATAAAGTAGATGCAGAAACAGGCAAGAACATTCCTCAAGGATACGGTACTTTAAAAGGTGCAAAGTATGATTTGATGTATTCAAAGGATGGGAAGGCCGAATACAAAAAAGTAGCTGTTCTTGTTACAGATGAAAAGGGATTTGCACAGTATAGCGGAGGGAAACCTGTCTACTATAAACTGAAAGAGACTCAAGCTTCTAATGGTTATGTTGTAGATCCTAAATCTTACGAAATAAAGGCGGAGATTACAGAAATCAATAAGCCTATATTTACATATGCCGTTAAATCAAAAGAAAAGCCTATAACTATAAAATTTGATA
>CAUWFN010000028.1:0-25101 GCA_963558075.1 uncultured Clostridia bacterium
CTATTGATTTTTCTTCTGATTATGTTGAAATAATCGTGATTCTATGGTAAACTTATTAAGTTATGGGTAGGTCAGACAATCGCGTGTTTTTACATGAGGAAAGTCCGGGCTCCACAGGGCGAGAATGCCGGATAACGTCCGGCGTAGGTAACTATAGGGAAAGTGCAACAGAAACATTCCGCCGAAACAGGTAATGCTGTGGTAAGGTTGAAATGGTGAGGTAAGAGCTCACCGGCGTCATGGAGACATGGCGGCCGTGTAAACCCCATTCGGAGCAAGGTCAAAATAGGCATGCAAGGTAGCGGCCCGTTACCGCCTGATTGGTAGACCGCAAGAGCGAGCAGTAATGTATCGCCACAGATAGATGATTGTCTAGTACAGAACCCGGCTTATAGATCTGCCCATAATATTTTTTTACGAAAGTGAGGTATCTCATGGAAAGAATAGAAAAAGCAGATAGACCGGATATTGAAACTACAGAAAATACAGCAAACCCTTCAAACAAGATGGGATATGAGCCGATTGGAAAGTTGCTTGCCTCTATGGCATGGCCCGCAATACTTTCTATGACAATCAGTGCTCTTTACAACATAGTTGACAGTATTTTCGTTGCAATGATTAGTCCCAAGGCACTTACTGCCGTTTCAATTGTATTACCTATCCAAATGCTTATGATATCAGTAGGTGTAGGCAGTGGAGTAGGTGTGAACTCATTAATCGCAAGACGCCTTGGAGCGCACAAATATGAAGAAGCAAACAAAGCCGCTAGCACTAGTCTTAGAATAGGCTTTTTTAACTTTTTGATATTTTTAGTAGTAGGAGTTCTATTTACACGAGTATTCATGAATTCATATACTGATGATCCTGAGGTTTACGAATACGGCGTAACTTACATGACTATAGTTTTGTGCTTTTCGCTTTTCTTTATGATTCAGGTTCTTCTAGAAAAGGTTCTTCAGTCAACAGGAAACATGATTGCTCCTATGATTACAGCTTTATCTGGCGCAATTACAAATATAGTGCTTGACCCGATTCTTATTTTTGGACTCTTTGGATTCCCTAAACTAGGTGTTGCAGGTGCAGCGATTGCAACTGTTGCAGGTCAGGCAGTAGGAATGACTATTGCACTCATTGTAGTGTTTACAAAGGATCATGCAGTTAAGCTTCAGATTAGAGGCTTCAAAATGGACTGGGCGATTGTAAAAGACATATATGCAGTAGGCCTTCCTTCAATTATCATGCAGGCTATAGGCTCTGTAATGCTACTCGGATACAACGCAATCCTATCAGCATCAGCTGCAGCTGTTGCTGTGCTTGGAATTTATTTCAAGCTTCAGTCGTTTATATTCATGCCTGTATTTGGTCTCAACCAGGGTGCTATGCCTATAATGGGCTATAATTTCGGTGCAAGAGACAAAAACAGATTGATGAAAACATATAAGCTCGGACTTCTTACAGCAGTAGTTATAATGGGTATTGGAATGATTATATTCCAGCTATTCCCAGAAGTTCTTCTGAAAATGTTCTCGGCAGATGCCGAAATGATAGAAATGGGTGTACCTGCACTCAGAATAATAAGCCTCTGTTTTATCCCGGCAGCCTTTGGTATCATGACATCTACTTTGTTTCAGGGAACAGGACATGGTGTATATAGCTTAATAGGCTCTCTTTTGAGACAGCTCATTGGAATTTTGCCTATTGCATATGTTATTTATCATGTCGCAGGCGTAACTGCTTCATGGGCATCATTCCCGCTTGCAGAAATCATAGGGCTTGTTTATTCAGCTGTAATGCTGGCCGTACTTTACAAAAAAGAAATAAAGACCTTGTCTAAAGGTCTCTAAGTTCTGAATCATATTTTACCAGATCATATATAAGAGGATCTCTTATAAGATGTTTCCAGCAGGTGAGAGTAGCTTTGATGAATTTTTCGTCAAGCTCTTCCAAATTGTCCATAAGAGGGCATGAGTATGGAAGCTCGAAATCATTGGGTATCAATATGAGTTCGCCATCTTCTTTGATGTGTGGCGTGAGCGGAAACGTTCTGCACTGCATAGGGCGTTTGTTTCGCGGGCATATTGGTGGTGTTTTGCATCTGACGAAGTACACTTTACCTTTCCATGATTCCGGAAAGTCCATGTCTTCGGCATACTCAAAGCCCCATTCAAGCCAGTCGTCTTCTTTGCCGTACACTTTGTGTTCACCGGGCAGAAGATATATACCCAGCGAGTCATCCTCCTCTCCACATGTACAGCAGGCGCTTGAACAAAGCATTCCGCAATCAAAAGGGACAGGGCTTACCCTGTCAAGAAGCCTATAAATGGCCAAATAAGTTGATTTTCTAATAGTACTTTTCATATAAAGTATTATACAACAAAAACATACATATTCCATTATAATTTTTTAGTAACAAAGGCAATAAGAGGTAACAGAGGTAACAAATGAAGTTAGGTATTGATATTGGATCTACTACCGTAAAAGTAGTACTTACAGAAGATTCAGGGGAAATTTTGTACTCCAGATACGAAAGACATATGTCTGACGTATTCAAAAAAGTAATAGAGCTTGTAAACCAGATGCATGACGAATACGGAAATATCCCTGTTAAACCTGTAATTACAGGTTCCGGCGGACTTGCTCTTGCAAATGTTCTCGGTGTTCGATTCGAGCAGGAGGTAGTCGCATGCAGTAAATCTGTAGAAACACTTATACCGGAAACGGATGTAGCTATTGAGCTTGGCGGCGAAGATGCAAAGATAACCTTCTACGGCTCTACAATAGAGCAGCGTATGAATGGAACTTGCGCTGGAGGAACAGGAGCCTTTATCGACCAGATGGCTATTTTGCTGAACACTGATGCTTCAGGTCTAAATGAGGCGGCAAAAGAGCACAAGATGATATATCCTATTGCAGCAAGATGCGGAGTATTTGCAAAGACAGATATTCAGCCGCTAATAAATGACGGTGCTTCAGTTCCAGATCTTGCAGCATCTATATTTCAGGCTGTTGTAAACCAGACTATCAGCGGACTTGCTTGCGGTCATACAATCAAAGGAAATGTCGCATTTCTCGGAGGACCACTAACATTCCTATCAGAGCTTAGAAAAAGATTCATAGAAACTCTGAACCTCAAGGATTCAGAAGTTATTTTCCCGGACAACTCCAAGTTCTTTGTAGCAATCGGTGCTGCGATGCTTGCAAAGGATGATAGCGAAATAGAGCTTGATACTCTAATTTCACGACTGGAAAATTCCAACCAGGAGGTTATGTCCGACACTAAACATATAGAGCCTCTGTTCAAAAACCGTGATGAATATAATGAGTTTATGGACAGACACAGCAAAGATAAAATAAAAAGAAAAGATATAAGAAGAGCCAAGGATGAAACATTCCTAGGAATCGACGCTGGTTCTACGACAACCAAGGCAACTCTTATAGATTCAAAGGGAAACCTTCTTTATTCATTCTATAGAAGCAACGAGGGTAATCCTATAGAAGCAACAAAAGTAATGCTCAAGGAGCTTTATTCTCAGCTTCCAGAGCAGGCTTTTATTGCAAATACATGTGTTACAGGCTATGGGGAGGGGCTTATCAAAGCAGCTTTTCACGCGGATATGGGCGAAATTGAAACAATGGCCCACTACAGAGCTGCAGAATTCTTCCTGCCGGGAGTTGAGTTTATCCTCGATATCGGCGGCCAGGACATGAAATGCATGAAGATAAAGGATAATGCCATTTACAATATAATGCTTAACGAAGCATGTTCATCAGGATGTGGGTCCTTCCTTGAAACTTACGCAAAATCTGTAAATCTTGACACGAAGGCCTTTGCTCAGGAAGCTCTGTTTGCAGAAAATCCTGTAGACTTAGGTACAAGATGTACAGTTTTCATGAATTCAAAAGTTAAGCAGGCGCAGAAAGAAGGAGCAAGCATTGGAGATATCTCCGCAGGTCTTTCTTATTCTGTAATAAAAAACGCCTTATACAAGGTAATTAAACTGAGAAATCCTGAGGAGGCAGGCGAGAAAATCGTCGTTCAGGGAGGAACCTTCATGAATAATGCCGTTCTCAGAAGTATAGAAAAAATAATCGGAAAAAACGTAGTTCGTCCTGACATAGCAGGGCTTATGGGTGCTTACGGATGCTCCCTAATTGCTATGGAACATTATGTAGAAGACACGCAGTCATCTGTTCTTTCAGAAAGTGAGCTTGACACCTTCTCTGTTGAACACTCCGATGGAAGATGCAGGGGATGCGAAAACCAGTGTATTCTAACAATCAACAAATTCCAGGATGGCTCAAAATTCATCACAGGAAACCGCTGTGAAAAAGGTGCAGGAAGGGAAAAAGAAAACAAAAATATTCCTGACCTTTACGACTACAAGCTAAAGCGTCTATTTGGATATGTGCCGCTGAGCGACTTTGATGCTGAGCGCGGAACTGTTGGAATTCCAAGAGTTTTAGGGATGTACGAGCAGTATCCTTTCTGGTTTACTCTATTCACAGAACTGAAATTCAGAGTAGTTCTTTCTCCGCCATCAAGTAAGAAAATTTACGAATCAGGCATGGAGACTATTTCCTCTGATACAGCATGCTATCCAGCAAAGCTTGTTCACGGCCACATCAAATGGCTTGTTGAAAACGGTGAAAAATGGATTTTCTATCCTTGTATCAACTACGAAAGAAACGAAGATCCAACTGCGCCAAACCATTATAACTGTCCTATTGTTGCAACATATCCTGAGGTTATCGCAAACAATATGGATGATATTTTCGAAGGTAACGATGTGAAGTTCTCTCATCCATTCCTTCCTTATGACAACGACCTTAAACTGTCTCATGCTCTTTTCGAAGAGTTCAAGAGCTTCCATATTTCTAAAGATGAAATCATGAAGGCTGTAACAAAGGCAAGACACGAGCAGATCAGATTCAAGGACGATATAAGAAAACAGGGTGAATATGCAATCAAATACGCAAGGGAACACGGCAAGAAATGTATTGTTCTTGCAGGAAGACCTTATCATCTTGATCCAGAAATCAACCATGGTATAAACAAGCTGATTAACTCCTTTGATCTTGTAATTCTTACAGAAGACTCTGTCGCACATATGGGTGAACTTGCAAGACCACTTCGTGTGCTTGACCAGTGGGTATTCCATTCAAGACTTTACAAGGCCGCTGAATTTGTCGGAAAAAATGACGATATCGAGCTTATCCAACTAAACTCTTTTGGATGTGGACTTGATGCTGTAACGACAGACCAGGTAGAGGAGCTTTGCCGTAAGAACAACAAGCTCTATACTGTTCTGAAAATTGACGAAGGATCAAACCTTGGAGCGATAAAAATAAGAATACGTTCTCTAAAAGCGGCTATGGAAGCTCGCGAAAAGAACGGTGTTCACGCAGAATATAAGGATGAACCTTACACAAGAGAGCTATTTACAGAAAACATGAGAAACGAATACACAATTCTTGTTCCTCAGATGTCACCTATACATTTCACATATCTTGAAGCTGCAATGAAATCATGTGGCTACAATGCAAAGCTTCTTCCTCCAGTTGATAAAAACTCTGTGGAAGAAGGGCTGAGATATATAAATAATGACGCATGCTACCCTACAATCGTAACTCTAGGACAGATTATATCTGCTCTCAAGTCAGGAGAATACGACCTTGACAAAACTGCAGTATTCATGTCACAGACAGGCGGAGGTTGTCGTGCAAGTAATTATGTAGCCCTGCTGAGAAAGGCTCTCAAAGATATGGGATGCCCTCAGGTTCCTGTCGTATCCTTTAATACTGTAGGACTTGAGAAGAACCCAGGCTTTAAAATTACTCCTTCGATGGGACTAAAGCTTGCAGTAGCCGCAGTTTACGGAGACCTTATTATGAGAGTTCTCTATGCTACAAGACCTTACGAAAAAGTTAAGGGAACTTGCCAGAGCATCGTTGATAAATGGCACGATCCTATAATAGACAACGTTATTCATTTCAAGAAATCTGTATTCAAAAAGAATATAGAAGCTATTGTAAAAGAATTTGACGAGGTCGAAAGACTAGATATAAAGAAACCTAGGGTTGGTGTTGTAGGCGAAATCCTAGTTAAATACCATCCTAATGCAAATAACAATATCGTTGACATCATCGAAGATGAAGGTGGAGAAGCTGTTGTTCTTGATATGATTGACTTCTTCCTATACGGCATGTATAGCAAGAAATTCAACTACGAGCATCTGAACAGCTCTTACAAGACGATGAGAATCAATCAGCTTGGTATTAAGGCAGTTGAATATATGAGAAAGCCTATGAGAGAGGCTCTTAGAAATAGCGTTCACTTCACAGAACCGGGCCATATAGAAGAGACTGCAAAAGCGGCATCTTCTATCATTTCTCTCGGAAATCAGTGCGGCGAAGGATGGCTTCTGACAGGCGAGATGATTGAGCTTATAAATACTGGAACTCAGAATATAGTATGTCTTCAGCCATTTGCATGTCTTCCTAACCATGTTACAGGAAAAGGAATGATGAAAGCTCTGAGAAAGATGTCTCCAAAGGCAAATATAGTTGCAATCGACTATGACCCTGGTGCAAGTGATGTAAATCAGCTCAACAGAATTAAACTAATGATGGCAACTGCTCATAAAAACATTGAAACAAACTAGATTCTGGTGTATACTAAATAAGTTAATGTTATAATTATGTAGAAAATATAGATAGGAGGTGTCTCCATGGGAAGACACGGTACAATTGCCGGCAGAAAGGCGGCTCAGGACTCCAAGAGAGCTGCTATGTTCACAAAATATGCAAAAGCTATTACTGTAGCTGCTAAAGACGGAGGAGATCCTGAATATAATGCAGGACTGAGAGTTGCGATTGAAAAAGCAAAAGCAATCAGTATGCCAAATGATAATATTCAGAGAGCAATCAAAAAAGGAACTGGCGAACTTGAAGGCGTTTCATATGAAGAACTTACATTTGAAGGTTATGGTCCTGGCGGAGTTGCAATCATTGTAGACTGCCTGACAGATAACACTAACAGATCAACTTCATCAGTAAGATCAACATTTGACAAATACGGCGGAAACCTAGGTACTCCAGGCTGCGTATCATACATGTTCTCAAGAAAAGGTGTAATTCTTATCGAAAAGACTGACGATATCGATGAGGATGAACTGATGGAAGCAGCACTTGAGGCAGGTGCAGAAGATATGATTACAAACGAAGACGGCTTCGAAATCCAAACAGAACCATCAGCATATCCTGATGTTCACAAGGCTCTTGCAGAAGCAGGATACGAAATGGTAGAAGCTGATGTAGAATACGTTCCTTCAATGGAATCAACTCCATCAGAACTTGACATTCCAAAACTGAGAAAACTCATTGATGTTCTGGAAGACAACGATGACGTTCAGAAAGTACACACTAACTGCGGAATCGACCTTTACGAAGAATAATATTTTAAAACAGGCGGTGCTTACATGTGCCGCCTATTTAAATAATTTAAATCGTTGAAATCACAAGGTTTTTCAGGCATGTAAGAAATTTATTTATAAAAAAATCAATTAATCTAGTGCATTTAATGCAATAATGTATTATAATTAACATTGCCTGGAACTTTTGTTTAGGATTCATAATTGAACCTACATTTTCTTTTCGGGAATCTGAGTCTGTCAGTCTATGACATGCCGTCTTTGAACGGACGCCAGAAACTTTCAGCAGGATACCCACCTATCTGACGATAGGGCGTCAATTATATCCTGACGGAGTTACCGGGTAATTTTTTTATGGAGGCTATCTAAATATGAATTTACCTAATAAATTAACTGTAGCAAGAGTAATTGCAGTACCTTTTTTCATTGCAGCATATATGTTTCATTACTATATCGCAGCATTTGTAATTTTTATCATAGCATCATTCACAGATTTGCTTGATGGTAAAATCGCAAGAAAGTACAATCTTGTAACCAACTTTGGAAAGATCATGGACCCTCTTGCAGATAAGATACTAGTTTACTCTGCATTCTGCCTAATGGTAGAAGATGGAACAGTTCCAGGATGGATGCTTATCGTTATCCTTGCAAGAGAGTTCGTTGTAGCGGGCATGAGAACTGTAGCTGCATCAGAAGGCATTGTAATTGCTGCTGGCATGAGCGGCAAAATCAAAACAGTTCTTCAGATGATTGCAGTACCACTTCTTCTTGTAACAGCTGCAATCACAGATATAACTATTCATGGATATTTCCACATTGCAGCACAGATATTCCTGTGGGCATCACTGATTATGACAGTATATTCAGGTGTGGAATACATCCTTCAGAACAAAAAAGTATTTTCAATGTAATATGAGGTGAAAGACTATGAAGACAGCAGTTTTAAGCGTAGGAACAGAAATTCTGTTCGGTCAAATAGTCAACACTAATACAGCATTCCTATCCCAGCAGCTAAACCTGCTGGGATTTAATGTATTATACCATTATAGTGTTGGCGACAATCCAGGTAGACTTAGAAATATGCTTGATCGCATCTTTGAAGAATGCGAACTTGTAATTATAACAGGAGGTCTTGGGCCTACAGAAGATGACCTTACTAAAGAAATCGTATGCGAAGCTTTCGGAGATGAGCTAGAAATGCACGAGGAAAGCCTTCAGCATCTTCACGATATCGCAAAAAGAAGAGGGCGCAAGATGACACCAAATAATTTCAAGCAGGCAATGATGCCAAAGAGCGCCTTTGTTTTTGCAAATGACGCCGGCTCTGCCCCAGGATTTGCTATAGAAAAAGAAGGAAAAATTGCTATATGCATGCCTGGACCTCCACGTGAAATGAAGAGAATGTGGGAGAAGAAGGTCGTTCCTTATCTTTCAAAATACATGGAAAATAGCATGTATTACAGGATTATTAGGACTTTTGGGATTGGCGAATCATCCCTTGAGACAGCTCTTCTTGAACTTATTGATAGCCAGAGCGACCCTACAATTGCAACTTATGCAAAAGAAGGCGAATGCAGCATAAGAGTTGCATCTATGAGAAAAAGTATGGAAGAAGCAGAAGCTGCCGTAGAAAGCATGATTCAGGAAATAGAGAAAATTGTGGGAGAATATGTTTATAGCACAGAAGATGAGGATATCAATACTGTTGTGGGAAAGCTTCTCATTGAAAAAAATATCAGTATATCTCTGTGTGAATCTTGCACCGGAGGACTTCTCGCGGAAAAGCTAATTGAGGTATCTGGGATATCAAAAGTTCTCGACCGAGGAATTGTAACTTATTCTCATAAAGCAAAGAGAGAGGAACTTGGTGTTAAACAGGAAACTCTCGACAAATATACTGCAGAAAGTAGGGAAACAGCAGAAAAAATGGTTCTCGGGCTAAAAGAAAAGACTGGTAGTGACATTTGCATTTCTGTTACAGGAGTCGCAGGCCCTGACGATATAGGGGATAATCCTGCTGGACATATATTTATTGGCATTAGCTTTGATGGAGTAACTGATATAAAAGAAGTCTATACTCACAGAAACGACAGAAACTGGAACAGAAATTATATATATCTGTATACTATGATGGAAATTTATAAGTTAATCAGATAAGGGTTAATTGACAAAGGCTGAACTTACAGATATAATTTAGTTACCATAAATTTACAGTTTTTGGTCCTTGATATTTGCAGTATCAGGGTGTATACTATTAGTAGAACAAACGTTCTTTGAATATGGAGGTAATTATGGCAGCGAAAAAAGACATTCCTGTAATAAGCGGAGACAGGGAAAAAGCGCTAGAGTCAGCTCTAGCACAGATACAGAAACAGTATGGTGCAGGTGCCATCATGAAGATGAGCGATAATACTGCAATGAGAAATATAGAGACTATTTCAACAGGCTCAATCAGCCTTGACATGGCAACAGGTGTAGGCGGAGTACCTAAGGGACGTATAGTTGAGATTTACGGACCGGAATCATCAGGTAAGACAACTCTGACACTTCATATTATTGCAGAGGCTCAGAAAACCGGCGGAAAAGCCGCTTTCATCGATGCGGAGCATGCACTTGATCCAGTTTATGCTAAGAATCTAGGTGTACAGGTTGATGATTTACTAGTATCACAGCCAGATACAGGAGAACAGGCTCTGGAGATTTGCGATCTTCTTGCACGAAGTGGAGCTCTCGATGTTATCGTAATAGACTCTGTTGCAGCGCTAGTCCCTAAGGCTGAAATTCAAGGAGAAATGGGAGATTCTCACGTAGGTCTTCAGGCGAGACTTATGTCACAAGCCCTCAGAAAACTTACAGGTACAGTTAATAAATCAAACACTTGTGTGATTTTTATCAACCAGCTCAGAGAAAAAGTTGGCGTTATGTTTGGAAGCCCAGAAACTACAACAGGTGGACGTGCTCTGAAGTTCTATTCTTCTATGAGACTTGACGTAAGAAGAGTTGAGACTATCAAGAGCGGAGATCAGATGCTTGGAAATAGAACAAAGGTGAAGGTCGTAAAGAACAAGGTTGCACCGCCTTTCAAACAGGCTGAATTCGACATAATGTATGGAGAAGGTATCTCACAGTCAGGTGATCTTCTTGATTGCGCAGTAGCCGAAAAGATAGTAGATAAAGCAGGCTCATGGTACAGCTATAACGGTGATAGAATCGGACAGGGAAGAGAAAATGTCAAGACTTATCTAGAGAGCAATCCTGCAGTAATGGAGGAAATCCATCAGAAGCTTTTAGATACACTTAACCCTGTAGAAGAAAACGAAGAATTAAATGTTGACGAAGACGGTGTTGTTATAGAATAATAGTAGGGTATACTAGACTATAGAAAGAGGACTTAACAGCATGGAAACAATCAAATGTATTAAAGAAAGAAGAAGTGTAAGAAAATTCAAGGATGAGAAGATAAGCCACGATACAATTATGGAAATTGTTGAGGCTGCATCTTATGCACCATCATGGAAGAACGCGCAGATTGCAAGATATATTGTAATCGAAGATAGAGAGATTATTGATAGACTTGCAGATGAGGCAGTTTTAGGATTTGAATACAATTCAAAAACAATGAAAAGTGCTCCTGCACTTGTTATAGTTACTAACGTAACAGGAAAATCAGGATTCGAAAAGGACGGATCATTCTCTACATCCAAGGAAGACAGATGGCAGAATTTTGATGCAGGTATTGCAACAGCAACTTTCTGTCTAGCAGCTCATGACCTAGGTATGGGAACAGTAATCATGGGAATTTTTGACGAAGACACAGTTAAATCTATTGCAGGCATTCCGGAAGGGCAGGATGTTTCAGCTATACTTGCAATCGGATATCCTACAGATAAGGAGCTAACTGCTCCAAAACGTCTTCCAAAAGAAGATCTTGTATCATTCATGTAATAAAAATTAGTAATTTATCGAAATTGCTGTTGACATTTCAAAGTTCATATGCTATTATGAACGAGTTAGACCGCACGGAAAGGGTTTTCGAAAGCCGAAAGGCTACCCGCGAAGGCGAGACTGGATAGAGGAGGTAAAATAATGTACGCAATTATCGGAACAGGTGGAAAGCAGTACAGAGTTCAGGAAGGCGATGTAATCACAGTTGAAAAGCTAGACGTTGAAGCTGGAGACAAGATTGCTCTTGACAAAGTACTACTTTTAAACAATGGCACAGAACTTAAAGTAGGTGCACCTTATGTTGAAGGAGCAAAGGTTCTAGGTGAAGTAGTTGAAAACGGCAAAGGAAAGAAGGTTATCATCTTCAAGTACAAGGCAAAGAAAGACTACAGAAAGAAGCAGGGTCACAGACAGCCATACACAATGATCAAAATCGAATCATTAACTAGCGAAGCAGCTCCTGCAAAAGCAGCAGAACCTGCAGCTGAAGCTAAAGTATCAGCTTCAATGAAAAAAGATGAATTAATTGCTTATGCTGAAGAACACGGCATCGAAGTAGACGCAAAAGCTACAAAAGCTGTGATTATCGAAACTATCGAAGCAGCATCTAAGTAAGTCTTATAGTTTTATTAGTAACAAGGAGGTGTCTGATCTATGGCAAGTAAAAAAGGTGTAGGTAGCTCTAAGAACGGTCGTGACTCGGAGTCGAAACGTTTAGGTGTCAAGACTGGTGACGGTCAGTTTGTAAGCGCTGGAAGCATCCTTGTAAGACAGAGAGGAACTAAGTTCCACCCAGGCAACAACGTAGGCAAGGGCGGAGACGATACTCTGTTTGCAATGATCGAAGGTACTGTTAAATTCGAAAGAAAAGACAAGACCAGAAAACAGGTAAGCGTTTATCCAAAAGAAGCTTAAAGTTAAAAGGCCTCTTATAGAGGTCTTTTTTTGTTATTTTTAAATAGAAGACAGATAGAAAAAAAGAGGTATATAATGTTTGTTGATAGAGCCAGAATATCAATAAAGTCCGGAAAAGGTGGAAACGGATGCGTATCTTTTAGACGTGAGCCGTTTGTACCGGAAGGCGGTCCCGATGGCGGAGACGGCGGAAAAGGCGGAGATGTTATCTTTGTTGCTGACAGAAACCTTCGTACGCTGATGGACTTCAGATATAAGAAAAAATATGAAGCCGAAAATGGCCAAGACGGAATGAAGAAAAAACGTTATGGCAAAAACGGCGCAGATCTTGAAATCAAAGTTCCTATGGGAACAGTAATTATAGATGAGGAATCAGGCCTTGTAATGAAAGACCTGAAAGAAGACGGAGAACGCTTTGTTGCAGCTAAAGGAGGAAAAGGCGGAAAAGGTAATGTACATTACAAGAATTCTGTAAGACAGGCTCCTAACTTTGCTGAAGCAGGCGGATTTGCGAAAGAAAGAGATATCGTTCTCGAAATGAAAGTTATTGCAGATGTAGGACTTGTGGGATTTCCTAACGTAGGAAAGTCAAGTCTTCTTGCAACATCAACAAGTGCAAAACCAAAGATTGAGAACTATCATTTTACAACTATTGCTCCAAACCTTGGTGTCGTAAAGCTTTATGACACTGATTTTGTGATGGCAGATATTGCCGGAATTATCGAAGGAGCACACAAAGGACTAGGTCTTGGACTTAGATTCCTAAAACACATAGAAAGAACAAAAGTCCTAATTCACGTTGTCGATGTTTCCGGTAGCGAAGGACGCGATCCAATCGACGACTTTGAGAAGATTATGAGCGAGCTAAAAATGTACAGCGAAAAGGTTGCGGCAAAACCTATGCTTGTTGCTGCAAACAAAATCGATCTCATAGATGAAGATGACGAGAAATATATAGAATTCAAAGAATACGTTGAAGAAAAAGGCCTTAAGGTATTTCCTATTTCAGCACCTATTAACTATGGTGTTCACGAGCTTCTTCTTGCTGCACTCGAAGAGGTTCAGAAGGCTGCTCTAAACCCTGAACCAGATGATTACGAATACTTTGACTTCGAAGCAGATGAAACAGATCCAGACTACAATGTAATCTATGCAAGAAGAGACAACGAAGACTACGTTCTAGAAGGAAAACAGCTTCAGAAGATCTTTGATTCTACAAACTTCAACGATATGGGTTCACTGCGCTACCTGTATAAATACATTGAAAAGAACGGCGGAATCGAAAAACTCAAAGAACTCGGACTAGAAGAGGGAGATACTATAAGAATTTTTGATTACGAATTCGAATACTGGGAAGAATTATAATAAAAGCATAGGTGGTGATTTTTATGAATAAACGTTTAACAGAAGAAGTATGTCAGAGCCTGTACAAAAAGTACAAAACGCCCGAACATGTGATTGGACACTGTAGGGCCGTTGGCGATACAGGGTTCACAATAGCAGAAGCCCTCGATAGGCACGGATACAATTTCGATGCACAGCTTATAAAAATGGCAGGATATGCTCACGATGTGATGCGTCTTCATGAGGATCACGGCCGCGCAGCTTATGAGGTTTTAAAGGAGCTCGGCTATGTACAAGAGGCAGAAATCGTAAAGAATCACATGTATTATACTTTCAATGATTTCAAAGATTTGAATGAAACAGATATCATGTGCCTTGCAGACCGTCTTGTAAAAGAAGATAAATACGTAGGCCTTGATGAACGAGTTGCATATCTTATTGATAAGCCGGGTAAAACTCCTGAGCGAACAAAATTCCTGCTGGGCAAAAAAACCGAGACCCAGGAATTTATACACAAAATAGAAGAAAGCATCGGGCAGACTATTGATAGCCTGTTTGATAAGAGGTAATCATACATGAATATAGAACAGAAACTTGACAGCCTTCTTGGTCGAATTGAAAAACCGGCCAGATACATTGGAGGAGAGCGAAACATTGTAATCAAAGATCTTGGAGAGAAGCCTCTCCGCTTTGCTTTTGCTTTTCCTGACCTATACGAAATAGGCATGTCATACATGGGTCTTCAGATCCTCTACAATATCATAAACAAAGAAAAGAACCTGTACTGTGAGCGTGTCTTTGAACCTGCAAAAGACATGGCAGACCTGATGAAGGAAGAGAATCTGCCACTGTTTACACTAGAAACAAAAACTCCCGTAAATGAAGTAGATGTGCTAGGGTTCACACTGCAGTACGAAATGTCATTTACTAATATTCTTCATATGTTAGAACTTTCTGGTCTTGAGCTTCTTGCAAAAGACAGAAAAGAAGAAGATCCTCTTGTAATTGCAGGAGGTCCTTGTGCATATAATCCTGAGCCAATTGCAGACTTTGTTGATGCATTTATAATCGGAGATGGAGAAATCAGCCTTCCAGCGTTCTTAAACAAATACAAAGATGCCAAGGCAGAAGGAAAAACAAAAAAAGAATTTCTTGAAAGCTGCGCAGGGGACATAGGCATATATGTACCTTCTTTCTACAACCCTGTGTATAACGAGGACGGAACAGTAAAAGAGTACGAGAAAGTCTTTGCCGGTGCTCCTGACAAAGTAGAAAGATGCCTGATAGATGAAATAGAAGACATCGAATTTCCTACAAACAACATTGTGCCGTTCATAGAGACAGTTCACGACAGATCAGTTGTAGAAACTTTTAGAGGCTGCACAAGAGGCTGTAGATTCTGCCAGGCTGGCATGATTTATAGACCTGTAAGAGAAAGAAAGACTGACACGATTACAGATATAGCTCTTAAACAGCTAAAAAATACAGGTCATGAAGAGCTTTCGCTTCTGTCACTTTCGACAAGTGATTACTCAGATTTCGAAAACCTTGCTACAAATCTCATGGATGAATGCAGCAGGATGAACGTTTCACTTTCCCTGCCTTCACTGAGACTTGACTCATTCTCATTTAAGGTTCTTGAGGAAATTCAAAAATACAAAAAATCAGGCCTAACCTTTGCTCCAGAAGCAGGAACTCAGCGCCTGAGAGACGTTATAAACAAAGGAATCACAGAAGAAAACATCTATGATTCTGTTCGCCAGGCAATTGATCTTGGCTGGAAACATATCAAGCTTTATTTCATGATAGGTCTTCCTACAGAAACTCTAGAGGATCTCGATGGAATAGCTAACATCGCATCAAATATAATTAAAATCCATAGAGAGTCCGGAAAAGGTGGAAGATTTAATGTTACTGTTAGCGTGTCAAACTTTGTTCCAAAGGCACACACGCCATTTCAGTGGGCACCTCAGGACTCAGTAGAAAGCTTCAGAGCAAAACATGACTACCTGAGAGGAAAGCTTAAGATCAAAGGCGTTACATTTAACTATCACGACGATGAAATCAGTATGCTCGAGGCGGTCCTTGCAAGAGGCGACAGACGAGTTTCTAAAGTTCTTCTCGAGGCAAGAAAGCTTGGCGCATGTCTCGATGGATGGAGCGAGCATTTCTCAATGGATCTTTGGAAAAAGGCTATCGAAAATTCAGGAATTGATAGAGACTTCTACACTGTACGCGAAAGAAGCTATGACGAAATTCTTCCATGGGATGTTATCGACAGCTCAATAACAAAGGAATTTCTAATGTCAGAAAACGAAAAGGCAAAAAGCATGAAAACAACTTGCGACTGCAGATACACATGCAACAACTGTGGAATCAACAGAAGAACAATCTGCAGACAGGGAGGTGTGAAATCTCATGAATAGATATATAATCAAATTCTCCAAAGAAGGCTATATCAAATATATTTCTCACCTTGATATGCTTCGTCTTTTCAAGAGAGCCTTCAAGATGAACGAAATTCCTCTTGACTATTCCAAGGGGTTCAATCCTCATCCAAAGATGGGCTTTGCTCAGCCTCTTTCCCTTGGATATACTGCATCAAATGAATTTATAGAGTTTGAGACAGTTACTCCTTGTGACACAGAAAAAGTAAACGAGCTTATGACAGCATCTATGCCTTTAGGAATCAAAATTGCAGGAACCTATGAGCTTAACACAAAGGCAAAATCTCTTGCCTCAATCGTAGAAGAAGCTCTATATACTGTAAGCATTCCAAAGACAGAAGAGGTTTCTTGCATAGACTTTGATAAAGTAATAGAAGACTATCTTGCACAGGAAGAAATTCTTGCAGAAAAGAAACAGAAAAAAACAAAGAAAATCATAACAAAGAATATAAAAGATCAGATTAAAGGAATTCAGGCAGTTCACTCCGATACTCACGTTAAGCTAAAGATGATGCTTGACTGCGGAAGTAACTCAAACCTGAGTCCTGAATCTGTAATCACAACCCTCTGCAAATTTGCTAGTATCGATGTACCAAGATACGAAATTAGCGTTAACAGAGACTGTCTCATTTTCAAAGATAATTACATCCCTGCTTAATGGGGCGCATAGTACTAAAAATCAGATATTTCGTCTTGAAATCCCCATACTTCGGGTTTACACTTGAAAAAAAGGAGGAAAAAAAAGATGATTAACTATAATAAATATCTGATGAAATACAGAGGTAAACTGAGACTTCTTGCAAAGAAATGCAGAGAAAACAATAAGCTTATTAAGGCTGCGGCAGCTGTAATCGTTATAGCTGTCGCATTCGTGTTTTTTGGTGACTATGGGGAAAAAGAAAAAATTAAAATCCCAGATGCTTCTCTGAGTGCAGAGGAATCTGAAAAAGAAAAAAAGCCTTCTAAGAGACCGGAAAAGAAGGAAGAAATCATAGTCGATATAAGCGGATGCATAGTAAAGCCTGGGGTATACTACGTTTCTGCAGACAGCCGCCTGTGCGATATAATAAGCCTTGCAGGCGGTTTAACCGAGGATGCCGACATAGATAGCATAAATCAGGCAGAAAGCGTCTCAGACGGGCAGAAGCTCTTTATTCCATCTATTCAAGATAAAACTAGTGAAGGATTTAATTCTGGCGGAAATTCTTTAGGCTCAGCATCTAGTCAGGGCGGAAAGGTAAATATAAATACTGCTACCTTTGATGAGCTTCAGACTATATCAGGCATAGGTCCTGCTACGGCTTCTAGTATTATAGAATACAGAACAGAGCACGGAAAATTTGCAAGCATAGAAGATATAAAAAACGTAAGTGGAATAGGTGAGAAGACCTTCGAAAAGCTAAAAGATAAAATAACCACCTAAGACTTTATCGCAAGCTTTAAAATATCCTGTAAACCTTATACTAAAACTTCGCGAAGTTTTGCTAATCCTTGAAATTCAGTCATTTTTCTGCTATACTATTTATAATTGCGCATTTGCAAAATATATATAGATTGGAGAAAAAAAATAATGGTAACACAGGAAATGATAGATAGAATTAACGAGCTTGCTAGAAAATCAAAAGCAGAAGGGCTCACAGAAGAAGAAGCTCAGGAACAGGCTGTTCTCAGAAGAAAATACATAGATGCATTCAAGGCAAACCTTCGTTCACAGCTTGATGTAATCAAGATTGTAGATCCCGACGATACAGAAGAAGAAATCGAAGTTGACGTAGATGTTTCCGATGCAGAGGTTGATGTAACTATAGAAGAATAGAAGTAATATCTGATTTTTTTTATCATACATGTTTAAGGAGCATGTATTGAAGGTATAATATAACCATCAGACAATGTAAGGCAAAAGGAGATGATTATAAATGAAACAGGTATATATGGACTATTCTGCAACAACTCCTGTTAAAGAAGAAGTTCTTAATACAATGATACCATTCTTCACACAGCAGTTTGGTAATCCATCAAGTTTATACACTCCCGGACTAATCGTAAAGGAAGCACTTGACAAAGCAAGAAAGCAGGTAGCTGACCTGATTGGTGCCGGCGAGAAACAGATATATTTTACAGGTTGCGGTACAGAAGCGGATAACTGGGTTATCCTCGGAATAGCAGATGCTCTTCGTGATAAGGGAAACCACATCATCACATCTAAAGTTGAGCACCATGCAATCTTGCATTCCTGCGAATATCTAGAAAAACACGGTTTTGAAGTAACTTACCTCGATATTGATGAATCAGGCAGAGTAAGACCTGAGGATCTGAGAAATGCAATTACAGACAAAACCATCCTTGTAAGCATAATGCTTGTAAATAACGAAATCGGAACAATTCAGCCAATCAAAGAGCTATGCGAAATCGCAAAGGAAAAGGATATTCTATTCCATACTGATGCGGTTCAGGGCCTTGGCAATGTTCCAATCGATGTAGAAGACCTTGGCGTTGACTTTCTGTCAATGTCAGCTCACAAGATCTATGGTCCGAAGGGTGTGGGAGCACTCTATGTGAGAAAAGCAACTAAACTTCCAAGCTTTATTCACGGCGGAGCACAGGAAATGAAAAAAAGAGCAGGTACAGAAAACACTGCAGGTATCGTCGGATTTGGAAAAGCGGCAGAGCTTGCAAAGACAAATCTTGATGAGCATATCAAACATTGCTCAACGATGCGTAACTATCTTGCAGAAAAGATTACAGAGAATATTGAGGACGTTCAGATTAACGGAAGCATGGAATACAGACATCCAGGAAATCTGAATGTAACCTTCAAATATATAGAAGGCGAATCTATACTGCTTCTTCTCGATGCATTTGGAATTTCAGTATCAACAGGCTCGGCCTGCTCATCCAAATCACTTACGCCATCACATGTGCTTACAGCACTAGGCGTTCCAGTAGAGATGATACACGGAACAGTAAGATTCACAACAGGTGATTTCACAACAAAAGAAGATATCAATTATGTTGTAGAAAACCTGACAAAAGTTGTTAACAGATTAAGAGAATTATCCCCTGTTAATCAGGAGAAAGGCTGGTAAATATTATGGGACTATATAACGAAACAGTAATGGATCATTTCATGAATCCTAGAAACGTTGGAGAATTAGAAAATCCGGATGGAACAGGCACTTACGGAAGCCCTGTATGCGGAGACATGATGCAGATACAGATTAAGGTAGAAGATGATAAAATTGTAGATGCAAAGTTCAAAACTTTTGGATGCGGAAGCGCTATTGCATCATCAAGCATGGCAACAGGAATGATTATTGGAAAGACAATTGACGAGGCTCTAGCTCTTACAAACAAAGAGATTATAAATGAGCTTGGCGGACTTCCTGCAGTAAAAGTACACTGCTCTGTACTTGCAGACCATGCAATTAAGTCAGCAATTTACGATTATGCACAGAAAACTGGCAAGACTTATGCAGGTCTTGAAGGTTTTGACCCGGATGATGACGGAGAAGATCACGATCATGGAGAAATCGAAGAATAGAGTATTATTAGGATTAAGCGGCGGTGTGGACAGCACGGCCGCCGTTTTAATGCTGAAGAAAAAAGGATTCGAGGTAATCGGATACTATTTTGACGTGCTAGGAAACAATGCAGAAGGTCTTAAGCTTGCAGAATCAGTAGCAAAGCAGCTTGAAATCGAATTTATAAGTGAGTCCGTAGCTCCAGAATTCGACAAGGAGATAATCGAAAACTTCTGCTCTGAATATATGTGCGGAAGAACGCCTAACCCTTGCGTTATATGCAACCCAAAAATTAAATTCAGAAAGCTTGTAGAGGCTGCAGACAGTGTAGGTGCATATTATATAGCTACAGGCCACTACGCTAGAGTTATAGAATCTGGCGGTAAGTTTTTCGTAAGAAAAGGTGTAAACGAAAGAAAAGATCAGTCATACATGCTCTATAGACTATCCCAGGATATTTTGAGTCGTCTGATTCTTCCACTTGGCGAAATTGACGATAAGGAAAAAATCAGAGAGCTTGCAAGGGAGCACAATATGACGAATGCAGAGGCTTCTGATAGCCAGGAAATCTGTTTTATCGACGATAGCTATGCTGACTACGAGGATTTTCTTAAACAAAGAGGCTACAGTTTTAAAACTGGTAACTTTGTTGATAAAGACGGGAAAGTACTTGGAAAGCACAAGGGTCTTGGTTGCTACACAATAGGTCAAAGAAAAGGCCTTGGGATTGCTCTCGGAAAGCCGGCCTTTGTTACAGAAATAAACCCAAAAAACAACACTGTTGTACTAGGCGAAAATAGCGACCTCTTCAGAACAGACGTTTTTTCTGAAGATAATATTCTTACAGATCCAGAAATGGTTATTCCAAAAGAAGGTCTACATGTTAAAGCAAAGATAAGATATGCTGCAAAACCAGCAAATGCTGTTATAAAGCTAATTGACGGCGGCAAATGTATCCACGCCTCTTTTGACGAGGCACAGAGAGCTATAACTCCGGGACAGTCGATAGTCTTTTATCGCGACGATATTGTAATTGGAGGAGGATTTATCAGATGAATGAGATAGAACATGCACTAGCCGAATACAAAAGATGGTGTGAATATGCCTCTGATTCGGAAGTAAAAAGCCAGCTTGAAATGTTAAAGGATAACAGCGAGGAGCTTATCGAAAGCTTTTATGGCGATCTGAAGTTTGGAACATCAGGCATTAGAGGAATTCTAGGAGCAGGCACAAACAGAATGAATATCTATGTTGTGAGAAGAACAACACAGGGACTTTCAAACTATCTAATCAGACACTACGAAAATCCTTCCGTTGTAATCGCCTGCGACAGCCGAAAAAATTCTCGCCTATTTGCAGAAGAAACAGCAAAGGTGCTATCCGGAAACAATATAAAAGCTTATGTCTTTGACAAAATAACTCCTGTATCGGTTCTCTCTTATTCAATAGAGGAGCTTGGATGTACTATGGGAATTATGATTACAGCAAGTCATAATCCAAAAGTTTTCAACGGATACAAAGTATATAACAGCGATGGTTATCAGGTTGTTGGAGATGTTCCTTCTGATATTTTAGAAGAAATAAACAAAGTCGATTTCTTTAGCGGAATCAATTTTTCCGAAGATAAAATAGAAAGACTTGGCGATGAAATCGGCGAAAAATTTGTAGACGATGTTACTGCAATGTGTAGCTTTGATATATCAAAAGATGCCTTCAGAGACCTTTCTATCGTATATACACCGCTAAATGGTGCAGGAAGTCTATTTGTTCAGGGCCTGTTTGCAAAGAACGGCTTTGATAATATACATGTCGTTTCAGAGCAGGAGTTTCCTGATGAGAATTTTACTACGTGTCCTGTACCTAATCCAGAAAAGCCGGGAGCATACAAATGCGCGTTTCAGCATCTTGACAACGTAAACGGCGACATAATCATTGCAACAGACCCTGACAGCGACAGAGTCGGAGCAGCTCTTGTTCATGATGGCATGAAGGTTCTTCTTTCTGGAAATCAAATTGGTATTCTGATGCTTAAGTTCCTATGCGAGCACAAAGCTATAAAAGAAGGCCAGTTTATAATGAAGAGCATCGTTTCCACGCCTCTAGCAGAAAAAATCGCAGAAAGCTTTGGTATAAGCACTATTAACACTCTGACAGGATTTAAATATATTGGCGAGCAGATTACGACGCTTATGAAAAAGGGCGAAGAGGATAGATATTTCTTTGGATTTGAGGAAAGCAATGGTTTTCTCATAAGTCCATTTATAAGAGATAAAGACGGTGTAAGCTCAGCTCTAATAATTGCGATGATGGCTGCAGAATATAAGGCAAAAGGCATGGATCTTATTGAAGGCCTTGAAGAAATCTATAGAGAGTACGGAACATGTATAGACAAGACGAATAATTTTGTTTTCGAAGGCTTAAGCGGAATTGAGATAATGAAAAATATCATGAAATATTTCCGCGAGGATGTGAACGAAAAACTGGGATCTTTGAGAATACTAGAAAAGACAGACTATCTTGCAGAGGATACAGGGCTTCCAAAATCTAACGTAATAGGATTATGCCTAGAAGACGGAAGCAGCGTGATTATAAGGCCATCTGGAACTGAACCGAAGATCAAAGTATATATGTTCACGCCAGAGGGAAATTCTAAAGCTGAAAAAGAAATCAAAAAAATTATGAGTAAATTCTAAACTATACTTGATAGAAATTTCGTGATATACTAGATTAGATATACATTGAATTAGGAGGTTATACACCTATGGAGAAACTAGGTTTAAATGAAATAAGAAAATTATTTCGTGAATTTTATGTAAGCAAGGAGCACTATCCTGCAAAGAGTGCTTCTCTGATTCCGCATAATGATAAATCACTGCTTCTGATTAACTCAGGTATGGCGCCGCTAAAGCCTTATTTTGCAGGTCTTGAAACTCCGCCTTCAAAGAGAATGACTACATGCCAGAAATGCATCAGAACAGGCGATATTGACAACGTTGGAAAGACTTCAAGACACGGTACATTCTTCGAAATGCTCGGAAACTTCTCATTTGGAGACTATTTCAAAGAACAGTCTCTAACATGGGGATGGGAGTTCATAAGAGATGTACTTAAGCTTCCAGAAGAAAAAGTATGGGCTACAGTATATGAAGATGACGATGAAGCTGTAGAAATCTGGAAAAAGCTAGGTATGCCAGAAGAAAGAATCGTACGTCTAGGAAAAGACGATAACTTCTGGGAAATCGGACTTGGACCTTGCGGACCATGCTCAGAAATATATTTTGACAGAGGAGAAGAATACGGTTGCGATAACCCTGACTGTAAACCAGGTTGCGACTGCGACAGATACATCGAATTTTGGAACCACGTATTCACTCAGTTCTCAAAAGAAGAAGATGGAAGCTACTCAGACCTTGAGCATCCAAACATCGATACAGGAATGGGACTCGAAAGACTTGCATGCATCATGCAGGGTGTAGACTCAATCTTCGATATCGATACTATCAGATACATTCTTAACGGTGTAGTTGAAATGTCAGGAATCGAATACAAGGATGGTGCTTGTGAATCTGATGTATCAATCAGAATCGTAACAGACCACCTAAGATCAGTTGTATTTATGATTGCTGATGGAATTCAGCCTTCTAACGAAGGAAGAGGATACGTTCTCAGAAGACTTATCAGAAGAGCTGCAAGACATGGCAAGATTCTAGGCATCAAACAGGGCTTCCTAACTGAGCTTGCTGACAGAGTAATTGAAGTATCAGGCGAAGCTTACCCTGAACTTGTAGAGAGACAGGACTACATCAAAAAAATCATTTCTGTAGAAGAAGACAAATTCGCATCTACAATCAACCAGGGATGCGACATCATCTCTCAGTACATCGATGAAATGAAAGAAAACAAAGAAACTGTTCTATGTGGTGAAAAGGCATTCAAGCTTTATGACACTTACGGTTTCCCTCTAGAAGTAACTCAGGAAATCCTCGAAGAGGAAGGTTTCACAGCCGACGTTGAAGGCTTCAGCAGAAGCATGGAAGAGCAGAAGGAAAAGGCTAGAATCGGCAGAAAGTCTTCTGATGAAGAGGGCTGGAAGGAGGCTGATGAGGCTCTTGACCTTCCGGACACTGTGTTCACAGGTTATGAGAAGACAAGTGATGAGGCGAAGGTGCTTGCTGTGTTTACTAAGGACGGCAGGGCTTGCGAGGCTGCGGAAGGGAAGGAGGCGACCGTTTACCTTGATAAAACTCCGTTCTACGCAGAAGGCGGTGGACAGATTTACGATAAAGGTATTATGTCAACAGATGCTTTCAAGGCTGAAGTTAAGACTGTAACAAAGAAACACGGTCTTTTTGCTCATAAGATTTCTATTCTTTCAGGAAAAATTGCAGAAGGCGATACTGTAATGTGTGATGTTGATTTTGTAAGAAGAAACCATGTCGCAAGAAACCATACTGCTACACATCTTCTGCAGAAAGCTCTGAGAGAAGTTCTTGGAACTCATGTTGAGCAGTCAGGATCATCTGTAGACGAAAACAACCTGAGATTTGACTTCACTCATTTCGAAGCTCTTACAACAGAAGAAATCAAAAAAGTAGAAAGCATTGTAAACCAGAAAATTGCTGAATTCCTACCTGTTTCAACAGTTAACACAAGCATGGATGAAGCAAGAGAAATGGGAGCAATGGCTCTGTTCGGCGAAAAGTACGGAAATACAGTTCGTGTAGTAAGCTGTGGAGATTTCAGCGTTGAGCTCTGCGGAGGAACACATGTTGCAAATACAGGACAGATTGGTGTCTTCAAAATCGTAAGTGAAGCAGGTGTTGCATCTGGCGTTAGAAGAATCGAAGCAAAGACAGGACTTGGAGTTCTAGAACTTGCAAATGCATATGAAAAACTTATCTGCTGCACATCTAAAACTCTGAAGTGCAACAACAGCATGATTGATGAAAAATCAGAAGCACTCCAGAAAGAGCTAAAGGATGTAAAGAAAGAGCTCGAAGATTTCAAGAAAGCTGCAATCGGAAGTGAGCTTGACTCAATGGTAAGCGAAGCAAAGGATGTAAACGGCATAAGACTTATCACAAAACGCTTTGATGATTACAACATCAATGATTTACGTGGAATTTCCGATGACATAAAAGCAGAAAACAAAAATATCGTAATGGTATTTGCGGCTGTAAATGAACCTAAAGTAACATTCATGGTTTCCATTACAGACGACCTAGTAGAAAAGGGACTTCACGCAGGAAAAATGATTAAAGAAATTGCAAAAGCTGCAGGCGGTGGCGGCGGCGGAAAAGCTGATATGGCACAGGCTGGAGCAAAGGATTCATCGAAGATTGAAGATGCATTTAATGTTGCAGAAAATTTAATCAAGTAGTATAATTAAGATATTAAGAGGAGGTAAGACAATGGAGAGAAAAACTATAATGTTTGATGCAGCTAAAACTCAGCAGAAAACCACCAGAGAGATTTTAGACCTGGTTTATGATGCGCTCG
>CAUWFN010000029.1:0-24589 GCA_963558075.1 uncultured Clostridia bacterium
AACCTATGACCTCCTGCTTGTAAGGCAGATGCTCTCCCAGCTGAGCTATGCGCCCCCACATGTCCGTTCTTAAGTCGTTGACACATTTATAGATTATACTATATTGTTTTGAACTTGTCAAGAACTTTTTTCTAATCTTTTGCCTTTCGCTCCGTTCACATCACTGTCGTAAGCAATCAGCTTGATTAGTATATCATTTTGAATCAGGTTTGTCAAGAACTTTTTTAAATTTCTTTTTTTAAAAACCTTTTTTCAAAAGTGCCCTCAGAAGCGAGTGCTTATTTATATTAACACAACCGCAACTCCTTGTCAACAACTTTTTTTCATCGTATTTTCGAGCCGTTGTGACAGGCACTCACTTATATTAACACAGTGACTTTTGAGTGTCAACAACTTTTTTGTATAAATTGTGCCATTAACCTCACATCCCTTGCAGCACCTTTGTTTGAGCCGCATATATTTTTATGCACGCTCTTGCAATCATATTATTTCACTTCATTTGACCCTTCTATTTACACATTCCATAATTAAAAAGCTCCTAAAGGCTCAATGCCCTGGAGCTTTAAATTACTTTATTAATAATCACACGTACAGCTTCGCAATCCTGTTTTATACATTAACTCTATGAATAACTGCCCTTTCCTTCGGATTATCTATAGCTCCTCCTGAAATGTTAGACAGTATTTTCTTGAGTTCTTCTTTTAGCTCAGGCTTAAGAACCATAGAAAAGCTCACCTTATCTGTATATACAATATCTGTTATTTCTACATCAAAATCAAACTTGTAAGTCTGAATTCTGTTAAACAAACTGTAGTCTGCAGATACTTCTACAGATGTCATTTCTCTTACCTCACAGATTCCCGCAGCTTCGATTCCGAGTTTTGCACTTCCTGTATATGCACGCACAAGTCCGCCTGTTCCAAGCTTGATTCCGCCAAAATATCTCGTCACTACAACAGCGACGTTTGTTATTCCCTCGTTTACAAGCATCTGAACTATCGGAGCTCCAGATGTTCCCTGTGGCTCACCGTCATCACTTGCCCACTGAATTTGCATTTTGTCTCCAACTACCATTGCAGGTACGTTGTGGGTAGCATCCTTATATTCTTTTTTCTTTTCTTTGATGAACTCATCTGCCTCTTCTTTTGTTTCAACAGGTTTTATGTGCACGATAAATCTAGACTTATCGATAATCTGTTCGGCAGAAGCCTCTTTTGATATAGTTTTATACAATAACATAGTCTGTCAGCCTCCGGAAGTCTTCATCTTTTATTTCCACATCGAACAAAGTTCCCTCTTCGGTATATTCCATAGAATGCACTAGACCGTTTTCGCAAAGATAAGATGAAACATCTCCCTTTGCATACGGTATGAGAAGCTTAACTCTGACAACGCCTGCAAATATACGCGTTTTGATAGCATCCATCAGCTTGTCAATGTTTATATTCTCTTTTGCAGATATGAAAATTGTATCATCATGAGTTTTCAGCATAGACGGATCTTCTACTAGATCTATTTTGTTGTATAACAAAATCTTCTCTTTGCCCGATGCGCCTATTTCGTTTAGAACTTTGTTTGTAACATCTATATGAAATTCATTTTCTTCGTAAGAGGCATCAACAACATGAAGCAGAAGATCTGCATTGCAGACCTCTTCTAGAGTAGCCTTAAAAGCCTCTACAAGGCTGTGAGGCAGCTTACTTACAAATCCTACAGTATCTATAAGAATAAACTCTTTCCCCTTCTCTACAGTGATTTTTCTGTGCTGAGTATCAAGAGTTGCAAAAAGCATATTCTTTTCCTTTACAGTTTTATCATCTTTTTCTTCCATCGAAAGCAGACGGTTCATGAGAGCCGACTTTCCTGAATTCGTATAGCCAACAAGTGCGACAACCGGAATTCCATTTTTTTCACGCTTTGATCTTTGTGTATTTCTGACCTGCTTTACAGATTCAAGCTCTGCACGTATGTCATCAACTCTGCGCTCTATGTGACGCCTGTCTGTCTCTAGTTTCTTTTCTCCAGGACCTCTTGTTCCTATACCACCACCCAGCCTTGACAATGATCTACCAAATCCTATAAGTCTAGGAAGTCTGTATTTCAACTGAGCAAGCTCTACCTGAAGCTTACCTTCTCTCGATTCTGCTCTCGCCGCAAAAATATCCAGAATAAGTATAGTTCTATCAATTACTCGCACGCCAAAAGCATCCTCTAGGTTTCGAAGCTGCATTCCTGTAAGCTCATCGTTAAATATTACAAGGTCAGCTTCCATATTAGCTGTCATTTCGACAAGCTCTTCAACCTTTCCCTTACCTATCCATGTTGCAGTATTAGGCTTGTCAAGAGACTGCACAGCCGTTGCGATAACCTCGATATCAGCAGCTTCTGCAAGACCCTTAAGCTCCTGCATAGAATATGTTATATCCTCTCTCAGCTGAAGTCCCACAAGAATCGCACGGTACTTTTCGTGAGTTATAACTTCATTTTGTTCATTAAATCTCAACATATATTTTCTTTTGCATAGAGCCCTTAGTCTGAGCCCTGCGCAAATGCCTTTCTTTTTCTTTTAGAGCGATTTTCTCGCCGTTTATTATATTTTGTTATATCAAAAGAGTCGCGTAGGCCTAAAAAGGCTTTTTTGCGACTCTGCTGGACATTATTAAATTAGATTTCAATCTTTTTAATTTCATCTCTAAGGAACTCGTTAGTGATTTTGATTCTAGTTCCTTTCATTCCCAGTGATCTGGATTCTATAACGCCCGCACTTTCCAGCTTTCTCAGAGCGTTTACAATTACAGAACGTGTAATACCTGATTTGTCTGCGATTTTGCTTGCAACAAGAAGACCTTCATCGCCATCAAGTTCTGCAAAGATTTTGATTACAGCATCAAGCTCTGAATATGACAGTGTTTCTAGTGCCATAGTAACAGCATTTTTCTGTCTGTTGTCTTCTTCCTCTTCGAGAGCGATTCCTCTTGTAACTTCGATTCCTACAACGGTTGCACCGTATTCGCAAAGAGCGATATCCTCATCAGAATATGCTTTGCTTGTTCTTACGATAAGCAGTGTTGCAACTCTTTTGCCTCCAAATATGATTGGCACGATTGTATGGAATTTACTTGAAAGTCCGTAATTATCACCGTAAATTTCCTTAATTGAATCGTAAGTAAGATTTTCGCGAGTTTCCTCGATTTCTAGGAACTTTTCGTTATATTCTTCTGGAAGCTCGTACTGATCTTCCTCTGCATTATAAAATAGTGGCGCTTCTTCGCCAGGTTCAAACTTTGCAGCTAGAACCTTTCCGCGCTTATTAAGGATGTATACATTTGATGAAAGCATTTCGCTTACGATGTTACATAGCTCATCAAATGAAACGTATCCTGATGCGCTTTCAGATAAAACCCAATTCAGTTTTCTGATTCTTGTCAATAAATTTTCGCTCATATTATACCTCTTCCTATCTAATTCTTGTACACACTTTCACATATGAACTTGTAAGTTCATAAACTCGCGAACTTTTGCCGCGCGCTTATCGCCCTTTCGGACAGATTAAAGAATATATCTGTCCAAATCGTCCTTGTGAACAGTATCTACAAATTTACTTTGAACATATTCCCTGTCGATAACAAAAGCCTCGCCATTTGTTTCTGGAATCTCAAAAGAGATGTCCTCTAGCAGGCGTTCTATTATCGTATGCAGTCTTCTGGCCCCTATATTTTCAGTCTGCTCATTCATAAGATACGACATTGTAGCGATTTCGTCAATAGCTTCATCAGAAAATTCTAAATTTATATTTTCTGTAGCCATCAAAGCCTGGTGCTGTTTGATGATTGCATTCTCTGGAACTGTAAGGATTTTCACAAAATCTTCCTTTGAAAGATTTGTAAGTTCTACTCTAATTGGGAAACGTCCCTGCAGTTCTGGAATAAGATCTGTAGGCTTTGCTATATGGAAGGCACCTGCACCGATAAACAGAATGTGGTCTGTTTTTACAGGGCCGTATTTTGTATTAACTACGCTACCTTCAACGATTGGAAGGATGTCTCTCTGAACACCTTCACGAGAAACGTCTGCACCATTTGAATAATTTGAGCTTGATGCGATTTTATCGATTTCGTCTATGAAAATAATTCCATTCTGCTCTGCATTTTCGAGTGCTTCGTCTGTAACCTGATCCATATCAAGAAGATTCTGAGCTTCCTGCTCCTTTAGGATTTTTCTTGCATCCTTAACTCTTACTCTCTTCTGCTTTGTCTTTTTTGGCATCATATCACCAAAAATATTTCCAATAGCGATGCTCATGCCTTCGTTACTCATATCAAGCTGATTTCCTCTAGGCGCATCTTCTACTTCGATTTCAATGAACTGTTCTTCTAGCAGTCCATCTCTGAGCTGCTGTCTTACCTGTTCTCTTGCCATCTCTATATCGCTTTCAGGCTGCTCTGCTTCGGCTTCCTTTGCCTGACTTTCCTCATAAAGCTGCTTCTGGCTTGGATATCCGCCACTGTTCATAAGGAAATCAAAAGGATTCTTGGACTTTCCGCTGTCAGCCTTTTTCTTCTTTCCCGGAATAATAGCTTCTATGATTTTTTCCTCTGCAATTCCTTCTGCAATATCATATTTTTCCTGAAGCTTTGACTGTTTTGTTATTCTGATAGATGCTTCAACTAGATCTCTAATCATAGAATCAACATCACGTCCAACATATCCTACTTCTGTAAATTTAGTTGCTTCAACCTTTACAAATGGTGCTTTCATAAGTTTTGCAAGTCTTCTTGCAATCTCAGTTTTACCACAACCTGTAGGTCCCATCATCAGGATATTTTTTGGTGTAATTTCTTCTCGCATTTCTTCTGAAAGAAGACTTCTTCTATAGCGATTTCTAAGAGCAATCGCTACTGATTTTTTTGCCTCATCCTGACCAATAATGTATTTATCAAGCTCCCTTACGATTTCTTTTGGAGTCATATTCTGAATTTTATCAGCCATTTTTATAATCCCCCCTATAACTTTTCAACGGAAATATTGTCATTAGTGTATACGCAAATCGAAGATGCGATTTTCAGTGACTCTCTGACAATTTCCTCTGCTGTCATATCTGTGTGGTTAAACAGTGCATTTGCTGCTGAATATGCATAGTTTCCGCCTGAACCTATTGCAACAAAGTCCTGATCAGGCACAATTACTTCTCCGTTACCGGAAATAACAAGCATATCCTGTTCATCAACGACAATCATTAGAGCTTCAAGGCTTCTCATGCCCTTATCTGATCTCCACAGCTGAGCAAGATCAACTGCTGCTCTCTTCAGGTTTCCACCGTGCTCTTCTAACTTCTTTTCGAATTTTTCTGTAAGAGAAAAGGCATCTGCTACTGAACCAGCAAAGCCAGTTAGCACCTTTCCGTGAAAAATCTTTTTAACTTTTTTTGCGCCATTTTTCATAATGGCAGTTTCTCCCATTGTAACCTGTCCGTCTCCTCCGATAGCTACATCATCTGGTCCTCTTCTTACAGCACAGATTGTAGTCGCATGAAACTGTATCATGATAATCCCTCCTATTTATAACATTTTTTATTCTGTATATTTACACTCGCTATTTGAACAAGCATAGTTTGAATTTTTTCCCTTTTTCTCTACTAGAAGGCTTCCGCATTCAGGACACTTTTTGTTTACAGGCTTGTTCCAGAAAGAACATGTACAGTCTGGATACCCACTACAACCGTAAAACAGTTTCCCGCGGCGGCTTCTTCTGACTACGATATCCTTCCCACATTCAGGACACTTTACATCGATTTTGTTCACAATCGGTTTGGTGTTCTTGCATTCAGGATATCCGCTGCAGGCAATAAAGTCACCGAAACGACCGGCTTTGATGACCATAGGTTTGCCACAAAGCTCGCAGATTTCACCTGTAGGCTGATCTTCTACTGTTACCTTTTCTATTGCGTTGTCTGCAATTTCTAGCTCCTGTGAGAACGGTCCATAGAAATCACGTATTACCTGTTTCCACTCTGTATGTTCAACTTCTATATTATCAAGCTTGTCTTCCATGTCAGCTGTAAAGTTTACATCGACAATTTCTTTGAAGTATTCCTCCATTAAACCTGTAACTAGAAATCCTAGCTCTGTAGGTTTTAGACTTTTCTTTTCCCTTACAACATATCTTCTTTCGGAAAGTGTTCCAACGATTGGTGTATAAGTACTTGGACGACCTATGTTCTTGTCTTCCAACTCACGTACAAGACTCGCCTCTGTGTATCTTGCAGGCGGCTGCGTGAATGACTGCTCTCCCTCAATGGACTCCGCCTTCAGCACATCACCTTCGCTAAGTGCAGGAAGCATCTTGCTCTTTTCATCATCCTGTGATGATTTATACACTCTCTGATAACCATCAAACACAAGTTCTGAGCCTGTAGCTCTAAATGTGTAGTCTCCGTTATTTATATCAGCCTGAATTCCGTTGAATTTTGCAGCTGTCATCTGGCTGGCCATAAATCTGTTCCAGATTAGATTATATAATTTAAACTGATCATTTGTCAGAGATTCTTTGATGTCGTTTGGCTCTATGTCGATAACGCTGGGTCTAATTGCCTCGTGAGCATCCTGAATATCCTTCTTTTTGTTTGAGTATTTGTTTTTACCAAGATATTCCTTGCCGTATCTGTTTTCAATGAATTCAGCTGCGGCTTTCTGTGCATCTTCTGAAATTCTTACAGAGTCTGTTCTCAGATATGTGATAAGACCTGTAGTTCCTTTTCCTTTGATGTCAACACCCTCATAAAGCTGCTGTGCAACCATCATTGTTTTCTTTGTGTTAAAGTTTAACTTTGTTGAAGCCTCCTGCTGAAGACTACTTGTTGTAAAAGGTGGGTAAGGCTTTCTCTGTCTTTCTTTCTGAACAACAGATGCTACGCTGAACTCACCCTTTTTCAGTTCTTCTATGATGGAATTGTTTTGAGCTTCATTTTCGACTGTTATCTTCTTTGATTTATAATTTATTAGCTTTGCAGAAAATTTCTTTCCCTTTTTGAAGTTTGCGATAATGTTCCAAAATTCCTTAGGCTCAAAATCCTGAATTTCCTTTTCTCTATCGCAGATAATTTTGAGAGCTGCCGACTGAACTCGTCCTGCCGAAAGTCCCTTTCTTACTTTTCTCCAAAGAAGCGGGCTTATCTGATATCCTACAAGACGGTCAAGAACTCTTCTCGCCTGCTGGGCATCAACAAGACCTATATCTATACTTCTAGGATGTTTGATTGCTTCTTTGATTGTTGTTTTGGTTATTTCGTTAAAAACTATTCTGCATGGTGTATCTGGATCTATGCCAAGAAGATATGCAAGGTGCCAAGAAATTGCTTCTCCCTCTCGGTCCGGGTCAGTTGCCAGATAAACTTTTGAAGCTTTTTTTGCTTCTTTTCTCAGTTCTTTGATTATGCTGCCTTTTCCTCTTATGGCAATGTACTGCGGCTCAAAATCATTTTCTATATCTATTCCTAATTTGCTCTTAGGAAGATCTCTTACATGTCCTACGGATGCAATTACCTTATATTTTGCACCCAAATATTTTCCAATGGTTTTGGCTTTAGATGGTGACTCAACTATTACTAGTATTTTCTTTGTGGTGGCCATTTTTCCTCCATTTGTATTTGCAAAAAGTATCTCAAATTAATATTCTATATGGCTTATCAGAATTTTGCAATAAAAACTTTGCCCATTTCACAAAAAACAAGGCCTTTTATCTCTAATATTGAGATTATACCATTAATTTCTTGTAGTTTTATGTGTGTCTTGTGATATAGTTCTTCAAAAGATGCCTCGCCGGAGGCCAAAAGTACCTCCATTATTTTTCTTTCATCTCGGCCAAGAGAGTCCATGTCACATATTCCGCATCTAACATCTATACCCATATCTAAAAACACATCATCGATAATAACAAGAGGCGGCACCGCCTCCCTTATCAGTTTGTTTGTCCCCGCACTGCTTTTACTCGTTATATTTCCTGGCACTGCATATACAAGCTTGCCCTGTTCTGCGGCGCATTCCACCGTAATAAGCGAGCCACTTCTTACCCCAGCCTCAACTACTGCTACAGCATCAGAAAGACCTGAGATAAGCCTGTTTCTCATGGGAAAAGTATAAGGCTTTGCCTTGAAACCATCAGGATACTCACTTATAATCAAGCCTTCTTCCTGTATTCTTTTTTGGAGATTTCTGTTTTCCGAAGGATAGCAAATGTCAGGCCCACATCCGAGCACGGCTATAGTTTTACCTCCTACCTCTAATGCCCCCTCATGAGCAGCCCTATCAATCCCCCTCGCAAGACCGCTCACAAGAACAACGCCATACTCTGCAGCCTTTCTTCCTATTTCTTTTGCAACAGCTTTCCCATAATTAGTACAGTTTCTGCTTCCAACAACTGCAACAGCACTTTTTTCTGTCAGACTTATATCGCCTCTACAGTAGATTGTCTTGCAATCAGATACATATTCGAGAAGCTTTGATGGATAATTTATATCATCCTTTTTTACAACATACGTCTGATTTTTATTTTCTATTTCCGCTGTTTCTGCTCTAGCAGATTGTGCACCGCATGCTCCTTTAAATTCTTCTCTTATCATAATAATTTCCTTTCTCTATATCTTAGCGCCTCTGCAATATGGGAAATTTCTATCTTTTCCTTGTCTTCCACATCCGCTATTGTTCTCGCTAGCTTTCTGATTTTTGATAAACCTCTCGGATTAAGCGAAAGCCTATCGTAGGCATCTTTCAAAAAATCACGCTCGCTTTTACCTAGCTTTATGTACTTTGCCGAGGCACCTTCTGGTAGCTGAGAGTTAAGAGAAAATCTTTCATTTCTGTACCTGTGCGCCTGTCTTCCTCTCGCATTTTCTATTACATCACTCATTTCTGCACTCGATAAGCTCTCCCCAGAATCAAGCTCATCGTACCTAACAGATAAAAGCTCTATATTTATATCAATTCTGTCAAGAACAGGTCCTGACACGCGACTTCTGTACCTTTCGATTTCCCTTCCTGTACAGCTACACTCATGCTCTGGATCGCCGTAGTATCCGCACCTACATGGATTTGCAGCCGCAACCAAAAGAAAGTCGCACGGGAAAATATATGTCTCTCCATTTCTTATAAAGCTTACAGATTTTCTTTCTAGTGGAATTCTCAAAGCATCTAATATATTTCTATCTATCTCATAAAATTCGTCCATAAACAAAACACCCTTGTGAGCAAGCGTTATTTCACCTGGTTTTACAGAAGATCCTCCTCCAATTAAACCTGCTTTTGTTACTGCAGCGCCAGTCGCCCGAAAAGGTCTTCGCGAAATATATCCTATTTTCTCATCTAGCATACCAGAAATTGAATACACAGACGTAATCTCTATGATTTCGTTAAAATCAGGCGCAGGCATAATATATGGAATTCTTTCTGCAAGCATAGTTTTTCCCGTTCCGGGACTTCCTACTATGAACATACCATGACCTCCCGATACAGCCACTGTTATTGCCCTCTTTGCAAATTCCTGTCCTTTTACATCGCTAAAATCCTTATCATACACGCCTTTACAAGGCTTTGATTCTAGCGTTCTCCTGTCAATTCCCTGAATCTTTTTTAAATTATTTTTCAAATTAAGATAATCACAAACCTCCGCAAGACTATGAGCACAATAAACATCTATATCATCGAACAAAGCCGCTTCTGTCTCATTTGCGGCTGGAATTATAACCCGAGAAACCCCACATTTTCTGAGCTCACTTAGCATAGGAAGTATTCCATTGCATCTGTTGAGTGCTCCATCAAGAGATAGCTCTCCGATAAAACAAATTTCACTGATTCCCTGATCAAAAACCTGTCCTGACGATACGAGAATGCCGATAGCCATAGGAAGGTCAAACTGACTGCCTTTTTTTCTAAGCCATGCAGGCGAAAGGTTAACTGTTATATTGCTCACAGGAAATTCATATCCTGAATTTCTTACAGCGCTTTTTATTCTTGCAGCTGCTTCCTTTACCGTTTCATCTCCAAGGCCTACAACATGAATTCCAGGAAATCCTCTATTTATATCAACCTCAACACTTACAGCTACAGCCTTCATTCCCCTTACTGCAGAAGTTAAAACTCGTGAAAGCATATCAAAATATCCAGCATTTGCAAATGCTAGTTTCCTCCTTCTTAAAAATTTCAGCCCGTGTTTTCGCCCAGGCTCTTCTAAAACGCATCTCTTAAATAATTTATTCTTATTTCGATAACATCAAAATGAAAATCGCAATCTGCAATCTTTTGGGCGGAAATATATCTCATAGCTGCATAGCGCATATTTAGAATTTTTCTTCTGTCCACAGCCTCTGCCGGTTCTCCAAACCTATTTCCGCTTCTAGCTTTTACCTCTATAAATCTGTACTGGCCATCTTTTTTTGCTATAATATCGATTTCCCCATGTCTGGTGTAATAATTCTGGGCCTCTATCTGATATCCATTCTGAGTAATGTAATTTCTTGCAAGCTTTTCTGCAGAAGTTCCAAGCATTTTAACATTCATACTAATCCTCCACCGATACCCTTTTATTTACATATTTTACCATTTTGCTCGCGATATGTAAATATTTTACATATTTTACCATTTTGCTCGCGATATGTAAATATTTTACATATTCCATATTTTTCAAAATGAAATTATCGTATGATTATGCATCAAAATATGAATATTCCTCAAGTGCTCTGGTTATCACCGCCATCTAGCAAAATTTTGAAAAAAAACATCCCGCCTGCTTAAATATACAGACGGGATGCCCCGCAAATTACCTTATATAAATTTGTTATAGATAGCCTGGCTTCTTAATAAACATCGCTTATAGCATCTTAAGCACATTACCGCCAGCCTTTCGATTCTAATCCTGAAGAACGAATTTTTTTATTGCCTCTGCAACACCATCTTCCCTGTTAGACAAAGTCACAAAATCAGCTGCCTCTTTTAGCTTTTCATCTGCATTTTCCATAGCAACACCGATTTCTGCATGCTGTATCATCGCAAGATCATTCATGCTATCGCCCACAGTCATAAGATTGCACTTTTCAATACCTAGCATTTTCATGAGAGCCTCAAGACCATCGGCTTTGCTCGTAGTCCTTCCGCCAATTTCATTATTGAAAGAAAACGAAGATGTAACCGTTATATTATCAAAGCTTTTCAGCTCGTTTTCTGTAAATTCTTTGATGTCGTCATCTGCGTAATTTATAGAAATGTTTTCTATGTTGTCGCGATGTTTTCTCATCATGTCATAAACACTTTCCACAGGAGTTCTAGTCGAAATTACATATTTTGAATCTCTTCTGCTGTTTCCAGCTTTGATTTCATCGAATTCTCTTTGACTTATATATGCATAGCCATCAGTAAATATCTCCACATTCAAAGCTCTCTCTTCGAAAAAATCAGCAAGTGCAAGAACCGAGTCACTGTCAATACAGTTGTCATAAACAAGCTCCTTGCCTTTGATGCGATAAACCTTTGCTCCGTTTGATGTCACAACAAATTCGATGCCTTTGATTTCCGGCAAATCCTCAGGCAGAGAGTGATAAGTTCTTCCTGTTGCGATTACAATATGAACACCCTTTTCCATGGCCTCATTAAAAACTGCTTTTGTGCCTTCAGAAAAATATCCTCCGGGAGCAAGGGCCGTTCCATCAAGATCAAGCCCTACTATTTTTATGCTGCTCATAACCTCGCCTCCATTTTATTTCAGATAATCATTGTATTCTGAGTTATATATTTTTACCTTTTTCATGGTGCAGCCGCTGTCATGTCCTGGATATATAACAATATCATTATCCCACTTTGAAATAACCTCACGTATCGTGTGTCTCATCTCGTCTTCAGAGCCGCCATCAAAATCTGTGCGACCAAGATCTGTATCAAATATTGTATCGCCTGTAAAACAAACTCTACTTTTGCTGCTCATTATACAGATGCTGCCGTGAGTATGACCTGGCGTACTTATTATCTCTAGCTTTTCACCGCCGAGAAATAGCTCTTCGCCATCCTTTAGCTCTACTAAATTTCTGCAATCAAAATCAAAGGCATCCGCCTCGTGCATATATACATTTACATCAAATTCGCCGGCAAGGCTATCTGCCCCTCCTGTGTGGTCATAGTGATTATGCGTTATGATAATTCCAAGAGGATTAAGCTCATTATCTCTTATAAACTTTGCTAGCTTTCCGGGATTGTAGCCAGGATCAATAATATAACAGTCCGCTCCGTCCTTCTGATATATTATGTAAGCGTTACTTTCTAGGTTTCCGCCTATAAATCTTTTGATTATCATATAATTCCTCCAGCTCTATGTAATTACAGTTCTTCTGTCATAAGCTCAAAATCTATCTGTCTTGATTTTGCATCTGCTCTTGTCACGCATACAGTGACCTTATCTCCAAGAGAATAGATTTTTCCTGTTCTTTCACCGCGAACTCTATATCTTTCTTTTTCCAAAACATAATAGTCATCTGTCAAAGAATCGAGTCTAACCATTCCTTCTATTGTGTCAGGAAGCTGAACGTAAATTCCAAAGTCAGTAACACCACTTATTACGCCATCAAAAATTGTACCAACCTTGTCTTCCATATACTCAGCTTTTTTCATCTTTTCGACTTCGCGTTCCATTTCCTGAGACTTTCTTTCTGTCATCGAAGATGTATCAGCTGCAATTTCTGCCTCCGTTTTAAACTTGCTAAGCATATTCTCTGTCATATTTCCCGTTATCGAAGCTTTGATAATTCTGTGAATCATAAGGTCCGGATAACGTCTTATTGGCGATGTGAAATGGGAGTAATATTTGCACGCAAGACCAAAGTGTCCGTCGCATTCTGTGCTGTAGACAGCCTTCTTCATGGATCTTAAAATTACTGTTCCAACAATGTTTTCGTATGGCTTTCCTTTGATGTCTTCTAGTATGTCATTTAAAATTCTCGGATGAATATTATCCGGATTTACCGAAAGATTTATACCAAAGCCTGCAAGGAAGGTTTTCAGCTCTGAAATTTTGTCGCTGTCAGGTTTTTCGTGAACTCGATATATGAACGGGTATTCCATCCAGAAAAAGTGTTCTGCAACAGTTCTATTTGCTGCTAGCATGAATTCTTCAATGATTCTGTTTGCACATCGTCTTTCCGCTATGCCGATTTCTATAGGAACTTCGTTTTCGTCAAGAACAATTTCTGCCTCGTCGATATCAAAATCAAGGCTTCCTTCTGATTTTCGTTTTGCTCTCAAAATATCTGCAAGCTCATTCATAAGCAAAATTTCGTCATAAATATCTTCATATTTTTTTATCAAAGCCTCGTCTTTGTTTTCTATTATATCTGAAACGTCGTCATATACAAGTCGCGCTTTGTTATTTATTACAGATTCGTATATTTCGTGGTTTACAACATTTCCCCTGTCATTTATTTCCATGTCACAGGAAAGTGTCAGCCTATCCACTCCCTCGTTCAAACTGCAAATTCCGTTAGACAAAGCCTTTGGTAGCATTGGAACAACCCAGTTCAGAAGATATGTGCTGTTTCCACGCTTAAGAGCCTCCCTGTCGAGATGGCCTCCATCTGCAACATAGTGGCTTACGTCAGCAATATGAACACCCAGAAGATAATTTCCGTTTTCTAGCTTTTCAATAGAAATCGCATCATCAAGATCCTTTGAATATGCTCCATCGATAGTCACAATAGTTTTATCTCTAAGGTCTCTTCTCTTCTCAATATCTTCTTCTGTAATTTCACGCTTTGACATTGCCTTCGCCTCGGCATTTACTCTGCTTGGGAAAGTTTCAAGTAGCCCATGAGATCTAATCAAAGCTTTGATTGCACCGGTTTTTTCACCTTTCTTTGATACAACCTCTATGACTCTACCTTCTGCACTCGCATCTTTTGTCGGATATTTTGTTATTCTTACAACAACCGTGTCGCCGTCCTGAGCATTTCTGAAATCTGCTTTTCTAACGAATACATCCTCATCTCTACTATTTTCAGGTACAACAAAGCCATATTTGCGGCTAGTCTCAAGCACACCGACAATCTCTGTATGCGCCCTTTCAACTACGCGGTCTACGATGCCCTCTCTATTTTTTTCCCAAAGATACTCAGGAAGAAGATCGACAGTTACAGTATCGCCGTTCATTGCATTTTTCATGTTGTTTCTGCCGATAAAAATATCGCCATCCTCGTGTCTAACAAATGCAAATCCAGATTTATGCTTTTCTAATTTACCGACGATTTCATCTCCTGTAAGCACAACAGGCTCCTCTTTTATAGGATACGCATCATCTTTATATTTTTTCCCATAATGTTTCTTTTTATCTTTGAAATTTTTCTTTTTGTTATGTGTCTTACTCACATCCTATCCCCCACTTTCTATATATGTATGTACAACAAACTTGTGTATTTTAAACACTTCATGTTTTTCTCATACAATCATTTTTATCGCTAACACTACAAAAAAACTCCGCTCAGAATGCTGAGACGGAGTTAAAAAGACTAGCTATCTTTTCTTTTGAAAAATTTTACAAATGGCAGCAGGCCGATTAATGCACCGATAATTGCAGGTACAATCCAGCCAATTCCAAGGTCATAGAATGGAATCCAGCTGCTCAGCAGTTCATATGCGCCATCAAGCTTAATACCTGCAGTCTTAAGACCGTCAAATATTCCAATTATAAATGCAAACAGCATAGCAAGCACGTATGATTCTTTGTTGTCTTTTATAAATTTCTTTGCAAATGAAAGCAGTACAAGTGTTACAATTGGCGGATAAATCATAACAAGTGCAGGAAGTGTAATTGTAATCATCTGTGATAGACCTATGTTTGATACAGCAAAGCTGAACAGAACAACTACAGTCAGAATGCTCTTGTATGACCATGAAGGTTTAAGCTCATGAACATATCCTGAGAATGAAGTTGAAAGTCCAATTGCAGTAGTCAGGCATGCAAGAACAACTGCAACTCCAAGAACGCCGTTTCCGAAGAAGCCCATCTGTCTGTTTACGATGCTAGCTAAGATAGCTCCACCGTTAGTAAAGCCTGTTTCACCAGATACCTGCGCACCTACAAATCCAAGAGCAAGATATACTACTCCAAGAGCAATACCTGCAAAGATTCCGCAGAATACTGTGTATTTTACAATTCCACCTGGTGATGTTACGCCCATATCTTTGATTGCTGTAATAACAACAATAGCAAAAGCAAGAGCCGCCATACCATCAAGTGCTAGATAGCCTTCTACTATACCCTTAAAGAAAGGCATTGTAGCATAGTCACCTTCTGCAACATCTATTGTTCCAAGAGGCTTAACAAGGCTCAGTACAAATATGATTGCAATTGATAAAAGAAGTACAGGTGTAAGCACCTTACCTACGATATCTACAACTTTGCTTGGGTTTAAGCTTAAAAAATAAGTTAAAGCAAAGAAAATAAGTGTAAATATCACAGAGCTTATAACTCCTGCATGTTCGCCAAGGAAAGGAATAGCTGCAATTTCGTATGATACAGTTCCTGTTCTTGGAAGAGCAAACAGAGGTCCGATAAGCATGTAAATTGTAAGACCTAAAAAAATTGAGAATTTAGGTCCAATCAGTCCGCCAAGATCGTTTAAATGAGTTCCGGCAAATACGATTGCCGCAATGCCTAGGATTGATAATCCCGCATCAGTAACCATAAATCCGATGATACCCTGAACAAAATTCTCTCCGCCGAGATAGCCTACCATTGGAGGGAAAATCATGTTACCGGCACCAAAGAACATTGCAAAAAGCATCAATGATACTGATACAATTTTTCCAGTACTTAATTTTTTGTCCAAATTCGTATTCTCCTTAAATTTTTTAAATTAAAAAAACGCAGAAAACAGTAGGCTTTCTGCGTTTATTCACGTTTTTTAGAAATCCTGATCTGTAGGATTATTCAGCGTCATCTTCTGAAGCTTCTGGAGCTTCCATTGTTTCTTTGATGCTTAGGCTGATTCTCTTTCTTTCTGTATCAATTTCTAAGATCTTCGCTTCAACTTCCTGACCGATTGTCAGTTCTTCAGCGATGTCAGTTACTCTCTTGTGAGCAACTTCTGAAATATGTACAAGTCCGTCTAAACCTGGTTCAAGTTCTACGAATGCACCGTATTCCTTAATCTGAACAACTTTACCGGGAACGATCTGACCAACTTCGTATTTTTCGTTGATTACTGACCATGGTTCTGGTGTAGTCTGTTTCAGACCAAGTGAAATCTTGCCTTTTTCTTCGTTCATTGAAAGGATCTTAACCTTTACAGTATCTCCGATAGCAAGAACTTCCTGTGGGTGTCTTAGTTTGCCCCATGAAATTTCTGAAATATGAAGCAGTCCGTCGATTCCGCCGATATCAATGAATGCACCGTAATCAGTGAATCTCATTACAGTTCCTTCTACGATATCATCAACATGAAGACCTTCCCAGATTGCTGCAATCTGCTTCTGCTTTTCTTCTGCAAGAACAGCCTTGTGTGAGAATACAGCTCTGTTTCTTCTCTGATCAACTCTTGTAACCTTAACGTCAAGAGTCTGACCCATGAATTCTTCTGCACTTTCAACGTATTTGTCTGATAGCTGTGATAGTGGAATGAATCCTGATACTTCTTTGTATGCAGCGATTACACCGCCGTTAACCATTCTAACAACCTTAACGTTGATAACTGTTTTATTTTCAAGAGCTTCATTAATTTCGTTCCAATGCTCGTTAATTTCCAGCTTTTTCTTTGACAGCAGGATTCCACCATCGCCGTCATCTGTCTTGATAACTTTCGCCTGGATTTCTTCGCCTTCTTTAAATAAATCAGTCAGCTTTTTTCCTTCCTCAAGAGTAACTTCTTCCACAGGAAGAATTCCGTCCTTTTTGCAACCTAAGTTAACGATAACTTCTTTTTCTGTTACCTGATGTACTTTACCGTCAACGATTTCGCCAGTGCGAGGTAGTCTCAAAGACGCATCGATTTCATCCATGAAATCGGCCATAGAAATGTTTTCGTTAGTGATATTTTCACTCATGTTAGCAATAACCTCCTTAATTACGCATTCAGGCGTCGAAGCACCTGCTGCTACTCCTATTTTATTATATTTTTCAATCAGTTTCAATGGTAAATCTTCAATATTTTCAACAAAAAATGAATTTAGGCAGTTTTTCTGAGCTATCTCGAATAATTTATGAGTATTTGAGCTGTGACGTCCGCCTATTATGACCATAGCATCGACTCTTCTTGATAGCTCCTCGCAACTGTCTTGTCTATCCTTTGTTGCATTGCATATAGTATTTCTTACTTCAACCTTAATTCCCCTATCACTGAGAACATCTGTAATCTGATCTAAAAGTTCTTTTTTTATCGTTGTCTGACACACGAGAAAATACTCGCCCTCTTTTATAGCTGCAGCCTCTTCGGGACTATTTATAATCACTGCACTATTTTCACACCAGCCATTTATCCCCTGAACTTCTGGATGTTCCTTATCCCCTACGATGATTATATTTCTGCCGTCCTGCTTCGCTTCCATAACAAGTTTATGTATTTTTTTGACAAAAGGACATGTTGCATCTACGACATTTATATTTAGTTTTTCCGCAGCATCAAAGAAAGCCTTCTTTTCTCCGTGAGATCTTACAATAACAGTGTCTTTAGCTTCAGCCTCCTCAGGCTTTGATATAATGTCTACACCCCTTCTCTTAAGGTCATCTGTCACAAGTGTATTATGTATCAAAGGACCGCAGGTGTAAATTTTGCCTTTCGTTACTGTTCTTATCTGCTCTTCTGTTTTTTCCATAGCCTGTTTTACTCCAAAACAGAATCCGGAGTTATCTGCTCTTATTATTTCCATACCTTACCTCTAATTCATTCAAATATTTTTTAAACGATTTTTCTGAGCCGTTTTCTGTCGGCTTGTAATATTTCACGCCTTCGCGATATAGATTGTCGGGAAGATACTGCTGCTTTACATATCCACCGTAGTCATGGGGATATTTGTATCCTTCTCCAAAGCCCATCTTCTTTGCTCCGGAATAATGACTATCCTTTAGCACATCCGGCACGTCGTCTATGTTTCTACTTTTTATATCTGCCATTGCAGCATTATATGCCATGTATGATGCATTCGACTTTGGCGCTGATGCAAGCAAAATAACTGCCTGTGCTAAATTAATTGAAGCCTCCGGATATCCAACCATAAGCGCCGCTTGAACGCAAGCTGTCACAATTGAAACTGCAGAGGGGTAAGCCATTCCTATATCCTCGCTTGCCATAACCATAAGGCGCCTTCCTATTGTCTGTATATCAGCACCACCATCAACAAGTCTTGAAAAATAATGTATTGCCGCATCCGGATCACTTCCCCTTATTGATTTTTGAAGTGCTGATAAAAGGTTATATCTGTCATCACCGCCACTATAAAATCCAATCTTTCTCTGAAGTGCCTCTCCTATAAGCTCACCTGTTATTTTCACAGGAAGCTCTGAATTATCAACAATAAATCCAATTGTATCAAGACACACTCTCGCATCTCCATTTGCAAGTTCTGCTAATATTCTTATCGCCTCATCATCACATTCTATTTCTAGGTTTCCAAGTCCTCTCTCTCGATCCGAAAGTGTTCGCTTAATAAGTACAGTTATATCCTCCTGAGAAAGCCTACGAAATTCATAAATATTTCTTACACGACTCAAAAGGGCATTGTTAATAGAGAAAAACGGATTCTCTGTCGTGCTTCCGATAAATTTAATTACACCTTCTTCAACTGCCTTCAAAAGTGAATCCTGCTGAAGCTTGTTCCATCGATGTATTTCATCTACGTATAGATATGTTGACTTTGATTCCAGACCAAAAAACCTAAACTTTGCTTCTTCTATTATTTCTTTCAGTTCTTTGGTTCCTGTAACAGTTGCATTAATTTCCCTAAAGTCAGCATCTATTTCATTTGCAATTATACGCGCAAGTGTTGTCTTTCCTGTGCCTGATGGACCGTAAAATATAGCGCAGTCAAAATTTCTATTTTTGATAGAATTATAAAAAAGCGATCCTTTGTACATAAAGTGAGTCTGTCCAACAAAATCATCCAATCTGCTTGGACGCATCCTCGTCGATAGTGGTATCATATATAATCTGCCTGCATCACCAAAAAGCTGTCAGAATATATGCAGACAAATCTCCTTTCTCCATTAGTCTCGTTACAGCAAAAGTCCGCAACTTGTTTTATTATATCATAAAACACTTCTAATAAGTTGATTTATCATACATTTCCTGACAGCTACCTTTAACCGTTTTTCAATTTTGCGCTTACGACTATCATTAAAGCCTAATCGATAGCTTTCTATCAATTCCAAGCCTATTGATAAAATATCTGCTGCCCCCGTCTTTAATAACCTGATCAAGAGATTTCAAATTTTTCAAAGTCTCTCCCAGATTAAATGAAATTTTTGACACATCGTTTTCCCATGATGGTAAAGCATTTAAAATCGCTTTATTTGCAATAGTCCTAGAGTCACCTGTGTTTTCCGTTTTTTCTTTTTCAGAAACCTTTTTCACCTGACCTTCTTTCAATATCTGTTTTTTAAACACATCTGGCAGTGCAAGAGAGTACTCGCACATATCGCTGTCTAAACTTACGCTTCTTATATATCTTTTTGCACCAAAAGAGTACTCTGCCATTTTTCCAATTTTATGATTCACCTCATCCGCAGTATATCTGAACCCAAACAAGCCGTATCGCTCTCTGAGATTTATATCATATTCTGAAGTTATGGATTCACTCCAAAGGTTTCCTAGACTGTTTACTGCGCTACTTACAGCTCGTGCTTTTGACACCTGAACAAATACTGTAATCATACCTATAAGTGCCACTGCAATCATCGTAATAAAGACAGATGCTGACCCTCTCTTATTTTTGAAAATCATATCCAATTTCTCCTATACGAACAGCCATGCTCTCATTGATAAGATATATTTTTCCTGAAATTTCCCTCTGCAAAAGCATATCACGAATCCCTTTTATATGTCCTTCCTGAACATATACATCCTCTAAGGTTTTGTGAAGCTCCTTTGACTGGTTTTCAGCTGCAATAAGCTCCTCATGCATAAGGCACTGCCTGTTTAAACACTCATAAAAAAACACGATAAGAAAAACTATACTTACAGATACTAAGATTATTAGAGGCATCATAATCGATGCCTCCACTAGCTGGTAGCCACACTTATCATTGAGTTTCATCGCATTATCCGTTAAGCTCTGCAAATGTATTATTCACAAACTCTGTTATTTCGCTTTTAAAAATAAGTCCTATAACTATCGCAATGCTTATAAGAATTGCTACCTGTACCATTTCCATACCTTTTTTATTAAACATACTAATCCCCCTTATCTGCTAAAATACAATCTGTAATATTCCCTACTTGCCTCTCATTCGTGCTTCATTTCTAACACTCAAATCTGCAATATAGCTGGTGATGCCGTTATCAAAATAAGTGATAAAAGTAAGATTCCGAGAGGCTGCGTCATTCTGATTTCCGCTTTCTTACTTTTTTCCGATGCATGCTTCTTTCTTTCCTCCCATAAATACTCTGACTCGTTTATAAGCTTTTCAGCAATCGAAACGCCTTTGTTTCTGCTATCAGCTAGCACACTCCCTAGTCTTGACAAATCTCTGTTTTTCATTCTTACTGCATCTGCATTCAATATGCTTATATAGTCTCTGCCTGTCAGCCCTGCTTCATTTTTCACTTCCACAATAAAGTTTTCAAAAAAACTCTTTTCACTTCGGCTTTCATACCCTGATGCAATCCTGTAAAAAGCATCTTCGAATATAAGACCACTTTCAAGTAGTAGAATCAAACTGTTGTTAAATCCGGGAAGACATTTTATAATGCTATCATTAACTGCCTCTTGCCTCTTTTTTATCTTTTCAATATCGCTTCTGTAATCAAAAAATATAAACAGTGGAATTATCATAACAAGATACAAAAAGCTGAAATCACGTTTAGCTTGCCATTTTAGTTCCTTTCCATTTTCCAATGCTTCAGGCAAAATGATAAACCCTCCTTCTCGTAGCTCCTTTGATGTTCTAACACTGTTAAAAAGGTTTATTAGACTGCTTTCTTTGTCTTCATCTTCTTCGTCTTTTTTAGAAGTCTTTCTTTTTATCTGTTTTGTATCTAACGTCAGATCTTCGTCAACAGTATCATCGCCATACTGCTTTAAAATCAAAGAAACTACTCCGGAATCTTCCTTAACAGCAACAATATTCCCATCCTCTATTACAAAGCGTTCCTTATATTCTTTTACATCTGCAAACACAAGTATTAAAATAAGCAAAACCGTTACGCTCGTAAGTCGCAATATATTCTTCCTGTTTTTCTTTATATGATTTAATATATCCGTACCTGTAGTAATCAAAGCAACTCACCCTCTGTTCATATCTCTATAGAAGTTATTTTTTCTTCTATAAATGACGAAATGCCAATTAGACAAAGTGATATCAGCATAAGTAACTTACCAGTCAACGTATCGTACATTACAGATATATAATCCGATGATGTGATTCTAAGAAAAATCAGCATAACAAAAGGCATAAGCCCTATAATCTGTCCCTCATATTTTCTCTGAATCATCTGTGTTTTCATTTCATGCTCAATCGTAATTTTCTCTGTAATAATTATCGCAGCTTTGTTTATTGCCGATACAATATTGCCACCGCTGTCTCTGCAGGCTTCATAAACACCTATAAAAGAATATATATCCTCACTTGCGCTTCTTTCAGCAAAGTCTTTCCAAACATATATATCATCCTGAGAAATAATATCCATACGAGCAATCATCTGATCAAGTTCCATAACCATATACGCTTTTTCGCCATATAAATCATTCAAAGATTCTCTTGCATCCTGTACAGCATCACGCATATGTCTTCCCGAAGAAAACGATGCAGCCATTGAATAAAGACAGTCACGAAACTGCATATTAAGCTCACTTTTTCTTTTTTCCAACAAAATCCTGCATAAACCACCTTTTACAAATTTATACACAAGCGGAAATGCAATTACAAACAGCATATTGCCAAAAAACAGCTCACTTATAAGGATTAGTCCTAATGCAACCGCAATATTTAAACGAATTTTTTCTTTTCCTGACAAAACATATGTACTGTAGTCAATCACACCTATACTCCCGTTGCCTGTAAATTTAGCTTAACTCTATTTTTCAGTTTTCCTGACTCTACTAGATTAAAATTTTCATCTCTATAATAAAGTCTGTTAAGCAAATACCCGCCATCTCTAATATCTAAAAGCTCATTAATTTCGAGAATAACCCTGTTTCCTTTCTTTGTTCTGCCAAGATGCACTAGAATATCAATAGCCTCTATAATTTGGGCTCTAATTGCATCAACAGGCATATCCACACCCATAAGATACATAGACTCCATCCTTCGCAACATACCTTGAGAAGAATTACCATGCCCTGTAGACATACCGCTATGACCTGTATTAAGAGCCTGCAGCATATCAGAGACCTCTTTTCCGCGGACCTCTCCAATAATGAGCTTGTCAGGCCTCATTCTGAGGCTAGCTTTTATCAGCATTGACATGTTGACTTTACCCTGCCCCATAAAATTAGAATTTCTACATTCAAGTCTCACGATGTTAGAAATATTATCAAGCTGAAGCTCCGCAGAGTCTTCAATTACTACAACTCTTTCATCCTCTGGAATATATTCTGCTAAAGCATTCAAAAAAGTTGTTTTCCCTGAAGAAGTTCCGCCGCTTACGAAAATATTATATCCGGCTTCTACTGCTTTTTTAAGAAAACAGGCACATTCCGCCGTAAGAGTCTTCTTTTTTATGAGCTCATCCATCGTAATTCTATTTCGCCTAAACTTACGTATCGTAAGTGAAGGTCCATTAATTGCAATATTACGATATATAGCATTTATTCTGGATCCATCCTCAAGTCTTGCATCAAGAATAGGGTTAAGCTCACTTATTTCTCTATGAACAAGTGATGCAATCTTACGAATTACAGATTCTAGCTCTTCAACACTATCAAAGCATTCATCAGTTAAAATTATATGATTATCTTTTTCTATGAATATACGATTAATTCCATTAACCATTATTTCATTAATCGAATCATCCTCGATATACTTTTCGAGCGGACCATATCGCCCCCTTATTTTCGTAAAGACTCTGTCAATCGTACGTACAATCTCATCCATGCTAGATGAGGACATATCTTTAAAAACGTTCTCCTCAATAAGTTCAAGTATCTGACTATCAGAATCTATACCATGCTCTATAACTATTGTAGAAATTCGTCTTACAAGTTCCGATACATACCCTGATTCGTTCATGTCATTCCTCCAACAACAGATGCAATTCTTCCAACTTCTATACCATATTCGTTATTAAAACCAAAGAAATTGCCCTCCCTACATCTTGGTACATACAATCCATCATACTCATAACGCTCAATCTCCTCATAATCTGCAGTCATAACCTCAAGAAAGTTAGAAGATAAAAACATGTCTTTTAGCCTGCTTTCCCTATTAGATCCACTGTGAAAAAAAACTACAATATCACTCATACTCACAATATCTCTAGAATTTGCTGTAAAATGATTGCCGATATCATACACAAGAAATTTATATCCCTCAGCTTTCAAAAGACTAGTTAGCTCAGATGAAATAGCAGAAGAAAAGTCTTCGTAATGCAAATTATATGTAGGACACCGTATAAAGTTAATACCATTTTTTGAATCAATAACAGATGGAACTGGAAGAGGTCTGCCAACAAGACAGCTATAAATAAACTTAGAAAATACTAATTTAGAATCAACTCTATCATCAAAAACAGAGCCATAATTTTTACAGGTGTTTACAGGACAAAGTGAAACATAAAGGGACTTTAACTCTGACATATTAAGCATGCCTGAAAGAGCCAGAGAAAAGGTTGTGGTTCCTATGCCTCCTTCATCCGAAATTACGCTAACGATAAAACACTTATTACTGTTATTACCGTCTAAAGTTCCCTTGCCACATAGATACTTAAGTTTACTGATTATAGATGTTACATTATCGTACTTGTACACTGTATATGGTTCCTCGAACAAAGACTCAGACTCAGCGTCTTCTGTCATATATACAGATATCATGCCTGCCGATGCACCATGGACTGTGTTGTTTGTAAAAAGGGTATCATTAAATTCATCAAAAATAACTAAGTCGGCATCTATATTGTTAATATCACAGCCGCTCTCTGGCACGATAAATGTGAATCCAGACCAGTTCATAGAAACCGCACGTACAAAGGCACTTCTGTAATCTAAATCAGACAATGCTAACACAACATCAATTCTTTCCATTTTCTTCCAGTTCCTTTCTGTATATTTAGAATAATCCTGGAATATGGGGAAGTCAATAGCAAAACATATAGTCAGAATTTCCCCTGAAAGAATTTTTTTACTGTATTATTAATCACATTTAAATGTAGGTTTTCTATATGTCAAAGTATCAAAAACATAAAAAAGAACCCTTG